>PKQU01000079.1 GCA_017577925.1 Bacillota bacterium | reverse complement strand
GGTTGCGTGAGGAACTTTTGCGGGTTGACCGCTTGCCCGTTTTCGCGAACCTCGAAATGGAGGTGCGGGCCCAACTCCTTCTCCAGCGCGCTCCGCCCGGCCTTGCCGATGACGTCGCCCTTCTTCAGCTGGGCCCCGCCGGCCACCTTGACGTCCTCGAGGCTCATGTAGACGGTGGTCAGCTTGTCGTCGTGGCGGATTTCGACCACATAGCCGACGAGCGGATCCTTTTCCACCCGCGTCACGGTGCCGTCGGCCGCGGCGACAACCTCAAAGGGTTTCTTGTCGGCCGTGGCCAGGTCGACCCCCGTGTTCGGGCGATAGGTGTTGTCAAACTTGACCAAAGCGTTGGCCTGCGCGGCTTTGTCGGCCTTGTCGTCGAAGAAGTCGCGCACCACCGACACGGACACGCCCGCCGGTACCGGCCACCCCAGTTGCGGCGGCGCATCCACGGGAACCGTCTGGCCCGGCTCCTGTGCCGTCGGGTGCTGCGGTTTCGTCACCTCAACGCCGCCCTCGCTCGGCTCCTTGCCCTCGTCAATCACGTAGCTGTCCGGATTCGGGTACCACACGATGAGGGCCAGGATGAGAGCTGCCGCGACGAGGTACAGCGCCGGGAACGTCCACTTCTTCTTCAAAAACGCTTTCCACCGCGACGGCGCCTTCACCGTCGTTTTGCCACCCATTTCGGTCCGCTGGTGTTGATTCGCTTGCTTGTCCATTCGCATCACCTCAGCAACCAGTTTCGACGGTTCGAAACCGGTTTATACCTGAGGCGAAGCGGTTAGCCAAGAAAGCGGGAACCGGCCAGATCCCCCGGTCCCGTCACGACGTGCGCGCCGGCGGGGTGCCGCCGAGCCAGCGCGCCGCCGGCTCGATGCGCACGCCGCGGTAATAATGCTGGATGATTTCCGCCGCCGTCTTTCCGGCCCGCGCCATGCCCTGGGCCCCCCACTGGCTCATGCCCACGCCATGGCCGTACCCCCGGGTGTGAAAGGTGATCTTCCCGTCGGCGACGGTCCACGAAAAGTGCGTCGAGGGCAAACCCAGCCGCTCGCGTACCTCCCGCCCGGTGAACCGCCGGCTGCCGAAGCGCACCTCGGCCACGTTCCCGCCCGCGGTGGTGCGCTCAACCGCCGCCCAATCGGACCGGTTCCCCTCCGGATAGGGGAGGTCTGAAAGCCCCAATTTGCGCGTAAATTCTGACCAAGTGAAGGTCACCGTTTGACGGAAGCGGGGACTCGCTTCATCCCACGGCGACGGCACGCTGCGCAGGTATGGAAGCGATTTCCCCCAGTAGTCGGCGGCGCTTTCCGTCTTGCCGCTGGCCGTCGAGAAAAAGGCGGCCAAGATCGGCTCGCCGTCGTAGGTGAGGATCAGCCCCGCCGTCTCGGCCACGGCCTGGCGGATCCGCGCCCACTTCCACGCAAAATCCGCTCCCCAGGCGGCGCGCAGCTCCCCCGGATCGCGATAGGCCTGGTCCTGGACCGTGTCGGTGACGTGGGCATTGCCGGGAACAGGCGGCCGCGGCTGCTGCAGCAGCCGATAGACGATGTACGTGCGCGCGGCGAGGGCCTGCGCCTTGAGCGCCTCCAGTTCAAACTCCGCCGGCATTTCCGCCGCCACCACCCCGGCCACGTACTCCTCCAGGGGCACCGTATCGACGCGGTCCGCCTGCGTGCGGTACACGCGGACCTCAAAGGCGACAGGGTGGGGGATCAGGCCGGACGGGCGCTTTCCCGCAGTTCCCCCCCATTCCGCCGGGCCCGGACCCCACAGGAGCACCAGCACGGCGGGAAACACCAGCACGAGCACCGCCGTCGCCACCAGTGCCAGGGCAATCCCGAACGCGTGCCGGGAGCCCAACCAGGACCCGATGCGCCGCACCCCTCGGCGCCAGCGCAGGTGCCGAAGCGAACGCATCACCTCCGGCTGCTCGACAACGGGCGGCAACCGGCCCGGCGTGTGAAACCGCAGCAATCGCGTGCGCCACGGGCGGAGCGACCGCCGGTGCGCCATGCGCGTCCCTCCCTCCGGTGGACAGCCAGGTGTGTTCATCTGTATGCCCCCGGCGGTCGCCGTAGAACACGCCAACACAAAAACGGCCGCCTGCCTGAACCCGTCAGGCAAGCAGCCGTTGGAGCGCAACCGCGTCACCCTCGGCGCGTCCCGCTTTGGACCTTCCCGGTCACGCCAAATGCGGGTACACGCGGGTAGAGGGGGCCGCCGTATCCCCATCCGACACGCGCGTGATGTCAGCCCCGAGGCGACGGAGCTTGCCCACCAAATCGACATACCCGCGGTCGATATGGTGCAACCCCGTCACTTCCGTTTCACCGTCGGCGGCCAGACCGGCCAGGACGAGCGCGGCCCCGGCGCGGAGATCGGTGGCGCACACCTTGGCCCCGCTGAGGCGCGGCACGCCGTCGATAATGGCCGACCGGCCCTCGATCCTGATCTGCGCGTTCATGCGTTTCAATTCTTCCACGTGCATGAAGCGGTTCTCAAAGACCGTCTCTGTCACCGTGCTGGTCCCTTCCGTTACGGCGAGCAGGGCCATCATCTGGGCCTGCATGTCCGTCGGAAAGCCAGGATACGGCAGCGTTTTCACATCGACCGGGCGCAAGCGCCCCTCGGCCACGACGCGAATGCCGCCATCCTCTTCCTCGACGTACACGCCCATTTCCGACAACTTCGCCGCCACGGCGCGCACGTGATCGTAGATGGCGCCTTCCACCAGCACATTGCCACGCGTGATGGCCGCCGCGACCATGAACGTGCCCGCCTCAATGCGGTCGGGTATCACCGTATGCGTCGTCCCGTGCAGGGCCTCGACGCCGTCGATGCGGATGGTGCCGGTGCCCGCCCCGCGCACCCGGGCGCCCATGGCGTTGAGGAAGGTGGCCAGATCGACGATCTCCGGCTCCATGGCCGCATTTTCAATCAACGTCGTGCCTTCGGCCAGCGTGGCCGCCATCATGATGTTCTCCGTCGCCCCGACGCTGGGCACGTCGAGGTAAATCCGGGTCCCTTTGAGCCGGCCCTGGACGCGCGCCTCGACAAACCCGTGTCCCAGCTCGATCGACGCGCCCATCGCTTCAAAGCCTTTCAGGTGCTGGTCGATGGGCCGGCTGCCGATGGCGCACCCGCCGGGCATAGCGATGCGCGCACGGCCCATCCGGGCCAGGAGCGGTCCCATCACCAAAAAAGACGCCCGCATCTTGCGCACCAGCTCATAGGGCGCCTCATAACCGTCAAGTGACGTGGCATCGATCACCAAGCGATCGCCGAAGAACGTCACCTGAACGCCCAGGTGGCGGAGCACGTCGCTGATGGTGTACACGTCATCGAGCGCCGGTGTTTCCTGAATGACGCTCTTCCCCGTCGTTCCCAAGATGGTCGCGGCGATGATCGGCAGCACAGCATTTTTGGCGCCGTGAACGCGTACGCGACCGGTGAGTCGATTGCCTCCGCGGACGATGATCTTATCCAAATTTCGTTCCCTCCGCGTCCTGTGATTCTCTTCCCACTCCATTAGTATTCGACGGTGATAAGAGGGGTTCCGACGGTCACCCACACCGCGCCATCTTCCGCGGCACGGGAGGCGGCCGCCTGGATGTTCATCCTCCTGCTCCCGGTTGCCAAGCCGCCGGACAGCAGGGGGCTGTACCCCGAAATGCTATACATCGCGTCGTCCACGGCCACTTCGACGACCGTCGCCCGCAGCGCGCGCAGGACGGCCGCCGTTGCCGTCTCGCGGAGGTCGCCCGCTCCTGCTCCTTTCCATTCGCCGCGCAGCGTGATGTCGAGGTGCGCCGGGAACCCTTCGGCCGCAAGCCATGCGGACAGGCGCTGCGCATCGCGGCGAACGTCTGCCGCCCGGGGCGCGAGGCGCGTCCAATTCATGGCCACCACGCGGGTGCCGCCGGGGCCGTCAAGGACCGCGACGCGCACCGTGACGCCCGTCTCCGGCGCTCCCGTCGCCCGCAGCCCCGCCCACTCGTGCCGGGCGAGCGACGCCACGGTCATCCGGGCCGTCGGGATCACCTGCTGTTGAAAGCGCGCCAGCAACGCTTCCGGGCGGGCCATCTGCGCACCCGCCTCCACCTGCCGATAGGCGTGAAGCGTTACCTCCTGCGCGATGACACCGGCAGACATGGCCGCCTCCCACAGGCGTTGGACGTTTTCTGTCCCTCCGGTGTCGCGCCCGGTCCACCCGGCCACCAAAAAAAGGGCCAGGATCCACCACACCTGCACGACTCTGGCGGTTTTCCCCATGCCTTTCCCCATCCGGCCCTCCCCCTTAACCGTTCCACCGTTCCTACGTTCAGTGTGGACGGCCGGGAAAGGCCCTATACCTGGGGACTACGAGAAGAGGGTGTGCAGGAGAAGCGACCACCCGAGGTAGTCGGACAGGAACGCGGCCACACTCGAACCCACGAGAAGCGCCAATAACACGATGAGCAACCTGGCCTGGGGGCTATCCGGGCGGCGGAGAAACAGGTCCCACTTCACCGCTTGCAGGACCCACCACGCAAGGCCAATGCACGCCAGCGACAGCACAATGTTCACCAACGCGTTGAGGCCCATGTTGTCCCCCACCGTCCGTTCCCCCTTCCACGGCAAGACAAACCGATCCGTCATTTTATTATACCGGAACGCTTTCGAACAGAAAACAAAATTTCACCAAACCGTCGGTTTTTCCCGTCCGCGCGCCCGGAACACGGGGAACGATCGCCCCGCACCCCGGGATCGCGCACTTGCACGGCCGGTTTCGGCCGCGCCCCGTAAAAAAACGGCGCCCTTCCCCGGAGGAAGGGCACCGCTCGCGCTACTCGGCCAGCGGAAGGAACATTTCCGAAAAGTTGAAGGTGTGGGCCAGGAGATCGAGGGCGGGATCGGGCAGGAGGCCCAGGAGCACCGTCGCCGCCGCCGACAGGGCGATGACCGTCCCCACCGTCGGCGGAACGCGCACGCCGGGGTCCCCTTCCTCCCCGGTCCGCAAGAACATTTGCCGGATTACGGCGAAGTAGTACACGAAGGACACCACGCTGGTCAGGACCATGATCGCCGCCAGTGCGTACATCTCGCGGCCCACGGCGCTGAGGAAGAGGTAGAACTTCCCGATGAATCCGGCCGTAAGGGGCAGCCCGGCCAGCGACAGCAAAAACAGCGTCATCGCCAACGCCAAAAGCGGCGAGCGGCGAAAGAGTCCGGCGAAGGCACGCAGGTCTTCCGAGCCGCGGTCGCGGGCGACCAGCTGGATGACGGCAAAGGCGCCCATGGTCATGAACAGATACGCGACCAGGTAGAACATCATCTGGCTAAACACCATGGTGGTCAGCGAGGCGAAGGGCACAAGCAGGTACCCAGCGTGGGCGATGCTGGAGTAGGCCATCATGCGCTTGACGTTGGTCTGGCGCAGGGCGACGGTGTTGCCGATGATCATCGATGCCGCGGCCACGGCGCCGACGTACACGTTCAGCTCGGAGAACAGGAGCGGCGAACCGTCCAGCGGATTGGCCAAGCCCAAAAATGCCGTCAGGAGCAGGCGCAGCAGAAGGGCAAAACCGGCGGCCTTGGACACGACGGCCAGAAAGGCGGTCACCGGTGTCGGCGCGCCCTGGTATACGTCGGGGGCCCACATGTGGAACGGCGCGGCAGCGATCTTGAAGGCCACACCGACCACGAGGAAGAAGAAGGCCACGTACACGAGGTAGGCGTTCCCGCTCACATAGGCGTCGCGAAGGCCCTCCCCGACCGCTAAGAGGTTGGTCGAACCGGTCAGCCCGTAAAGGAAGGACATGCCGTAGAGGGTGATCGCCGAGGCGATGCCGCCGTTCACGACGTACTTGAACGCCCCTTCCACCGCCGGCAGGTATTGCCGGCGAAGGGCCACGAGGATGTACGACGACAGGGCCAGCACCTCCAGACCGACAAACAGCACGATCAGGTCGGCCGCCGACGCGAGCATCATCGCCCCCAAGAGGCCCGTGAGAAGCAGGTAGAAATACTCGCCGCGGTCGCGGATGGCCTTCTCGCCACTGCTCGCTTCCCCGCCCGGTCCCACGTCCGCCACCGCGAGCAGCAGGGCGAAGGCCGCGCCGGCCAGGAAGACGAGCTTGAAGGCGTTCGCGAAATCGTCCACCCGGTACATGTCGTACAGGATGTGCGTCGGCTCGGCCTGCACGTTCCGCCACACCAGGAAAGCGGCGACGAGGATGCCGGCCAGCCCCAGCCAGGCCAGCGGGCGGCGATCGCGGCCAGCGGGCAGGAGCAGGTCGAGAATCGTCATCAGCGTGGCCGCGCCGAGGATGACCAGCTCAGGGGCCATCGCGCCCCAGTTCCAGTCGAGCACGTTTTTCACCGCTTCGTCCATGGAGCATCACCCTCCGATCCGCCCGGGCAGGGCTGCGGCCAAGGTTTGCACGGCATGGTGGAGCACGTCGCCCAGCACGGCCGGCCAGACACCAAGGAGCACAATGAAGGCAAGGAGCACCAGCATCGGCGTCACCTCAGCGGCGGTGGCATCCCGCAAACCGGCGAGGGGCTGTGGCGTCGGACCAAAGGTGGTGCGCAGTACGGCCCGCAGGAGGTACGCCGCCGCCAGGACGATGCCAACCGCCCCCACCGCCGCCAGGACCGGCTGGACGCGGAACAGGCCGAGGAAGGCGAGGAATTCGCTGAGAAATCCCGACATCCCGGGCAGGCCCAGCGAGGCCATCGCCGCAGCCAGCAGCATGCCCGAGGCGACGGGCATCGACTTGGCCAGCCCGCCCATTTCCGTCACCGTCGACGTGCCGGTGCGCTCCCAGATCACGCCAACCAGGAGGAACAGAAGCGCCGAGATGAAGCCATGGGACACCGCCTGGAACACCGCGCCGGTGAAGCCCGTCTCGTTCATCGCCGCCAGGCCCAGGAGCACGATGCCCATGTGGCTGATGGACGAATAGGCAAAAACACGCTTCAGGTCGCGCTGCACCAGGGCCAATACCGCGCCGTACAGGACGTTGACCAGCCCCCACGCCGCCAAGAACGTGGCCAGCTTGGCAGCCACCTCCGGGAAAAAGCCAACGCCCATGCGCAACAGCCCATAGGCGCCCATCTTGAGCTGGATGCCCGAGTGGAGCATCACCACGGGCGGCGGGGCCTGCACGTGGACGCGGAGCATCCACGTGTGGAACGGGAAGAGGGGCAGCTTCACCCCGAAGGCAACCAGCAGGAGCCCGAAGAGGACCAGCGCGGCCGTGTCGGACAGCACAGGAATCGGCGCCTGGTGCAAGGCCTCGGCCACGCGCACAAAGGACAGGTCGCCCACCCGCACAAACAACGTGAGAATGGCCAGGAGCAGCAGCGCCGATCCGACGCCGTTGTAGACGAGGAAATGGAGGGCGGCCTGCTCCCGCTCGAGGTAGCCCCACTTCGAAATGAGGAAGAACATCGGGATCAGCGTCAGCTCGAAGAAGAGGAAGAACAAGAACAGGTTTTGGCTCGTGAACACGCCGAGCATGCCCACTTCCAAGAGGAGAAAACAGGCAAAGTAGGTCTTCAGGTTCTGGCGGATGTGCATCGACGCCACCGCCGCCACCGCCGTGACGATGGTCGTCAGCAGGACGAGGGGCAGCGAGAGGCCGTCGACGCCCAATTCGTATTCGATCGGAAACGCCACCTCGCCCACCGGGATGGCGAACCAGCGCGCCTTCTCGGCAAACTGCAGCCCGCCCTCCGGCGCAAAGCGGGCATACAGCACAAGGGAAAGGACCAGCGGCACAAAGGTGGCCAGCACGCCGATGGCGCGGATCAGGGCGGTTTGGCCGCGCGGCACGAAAAGCAGGGCCAAAACCCCCACGAGGGGCGAAAACGTCAAGAACGTCAGCAAATGCCCGTTCATCGCCAGTACCCTCCTGCCAGCGTCAGCCCGACGACCAAGAGGACCAGCCCGCTCACGGCCACCAGGCCGTAGGTTTGCAGCTGCCCGTTCTGCAGCCGCTGCCCGGCGCGCCCGACTCCCGCCGTCAACTTGGCCACGGCGCGCACCAGCCCGTCGACCGCTACACGGTCGACAGCGTCCAGCACCGTCCCGAGGGCCAGCAGCGGACGAACCAGCACCCGATCGTACAGCTCATCCACATAGTACTTGTGGACCAGCAGGCGGTAGAGGCCCGGGAACCGCCCGGCCACCGCCGCCGGATCGCGGGCATCGCGCCGGCCGTAGTACTGCCACGCCACGGCGATGCCGGCCAGCGACACCACCGTGGTAAGCACCATCACCCACAGGGCATGCCCCGGCTCGGCCACCGCCGCCGGCAAGCCCTGTGTGAGCCAGTCACCGAACCCCAAAAGCGACACCGTACCGGCGACAACGGCCAGCACGGCCAGCACGGCCATCGGCAGCGTCATGACCGCCGGCGCCTCGTGGGCGTTGCGGTGTTGGCGCAGCTCGCCTCCGAAGACGAGGAAAAAGAGGCGGAACATGTACAACGCGGTGAGGAACGCCGTGGCCATCGCCGCCCAGAACCAGATCGGCGAAGCGCCCGACCAGGCCGCCAGCAAGATGGCGTCCTTGGAGAAGAACCCCGAAAGCGGCGGCACGCCGGCGATGGCCAAGCAGCCGATGAGGAAGAAGGTGCCCGTCACCTTCATCCGCCGGAACAGGCCGCCCATCTCGCGAATGTCCTGGGTGTGTACGGCGTGGATGACGGCCCCGGCGGCGAGGAACAGGAGGGCCTTGAAGAAGGCGTGGGTCATCAGGTGGAAGATCCCCGCCACGTAGCCGGCCGCCCCGAGGGCCAGCATCATGTACCCGAGTTGGCTCACCGTGGAGTAGGCCAGGACGCGCTTGATGTCGGTCTGCACCAAGCCGATGGTGGCGGCAAACAGGGCCGTGAACGCGCCCACGCCGGCCACCA
>PKQU01000078.1 GCA_017577925.1 Bacillota bacterium | reverse complement strand
TCCTTTCCGGCATGCGTCTGGTCCAGTATCGGCGCGTCGGGCGGGACGGGCAGCATCTCAAGGCACTGCTTTCGGACGGCAGCGGCACGTTGGATGCCGTGGGGTTTTCGCTGGGCGAACTGGCCGGCTCGCTCACCCCGGCCGATCGCCTTGACGTGGTGGGGGAGCTGGCCGTCAACGAGTGGAATGGCGTGCGTCGTCCGCAGCTTGTCCTGCGCGATGTGGCCGTTCCCCATGTGCAGGTGTTTGATTGGCGCGGTGCACCGAATCCCGGGGAAAGGCTGCGTGATGTGCCCGAGCCCCGGCGCACCGCCGTGTTCGTGTTTTCCGACCGGCGCGAACGGGAGCTGGCCTACGTCCTCGACGTTGTCGGGAACGGCCTGCGCGGGGGCCGCGTGATGCCGAATGGCGCGGTGCGATGGGTCAATGCGCCGCCCGTGGCCGACGAGGTGGAACACGTCGTGCTGTACGACCTCCCGACCCATCGGGAGGCGCTGCGCCTGGCGCTGAAGGCTTTTCCGCGTCTGAGCCGCGTGTATTGTTTGTTTGGGGGCGATCCGGAGCGCGCCTTTGGGGCCTTTCCCGGGCGCGAGGCGTTCAAGGTGGTGTACTGCTGCCTTCCCAGCGGCCGGCCGCGGCGGCTTGACGAATCCTTCTTTCGCGCGGTTGCGCGATTTGGTGTCAGACCCCGCACGGCGCGGTTCATCCTTGAGGTGTTCGCCGAACTCGGCTTGGTGACGCTAACGGCGGAAGGGGTGGTTCGCACGCCCAATCCGGCGCGGCGTCAGCTGGCCGACTCGCGGCGGTACCGCGAAGAGGAAGAGCGGTGCGCCCTGGAGCGCGAACTGGTCTATTCGTCCCAGACGGCGCTGGCGGAGTGGTTTGCCCAGCTGCTGGGCGAGACGGTGAACGAGGAGGCGTTGTGCCATGACCATCAACTTTAAGGAAAAGATTCGCGTCATCCCCGACTTCCCCGAACCGGGCATCCTGTTTAAGGACATCACTACGTTGCTCAAGGACGGCCCCGCATACAAGGCGGCCCTTGACGCCCTGCTGGCCTATGCGCGGGAGAAGGACGTGGAGCTGGTCGTCGGGCCCGAGGCACGCGGCTTTGTGATCGGCGCGCCGCTGGCCTATGCCTTGGGGGTCGGATTCGTGCCGGTGCGCAAGAAGGGCAAGCTGCCGGCGGAGACGGTGGAAGCCCGCTACAGCCTGGAGTACGGCAAAGACGTTCTGGCCATGCACAAGGACGCGGTGAAACCGGGCCAGCGCGTGCTCATCGCCGACGACCTTTTGGCCACGGGGGGAACCATTTCGGCGACAATTTCCCTCGTCGAGCAGCTGGGCGGGCGCGTGGTCGGGTGTGCCTTCCTCATCGAGCTGACGTACCTGAAGGGGCGCGAGCGGCTGGCCGGGTACGACATCTACTCTCTGGTCCAATACTGACGGAAGAAACGGATCGAAGAGGCGGCCTGCACGAGGTGCAGGTCGCTTCTGTTATGTGAAACCTTTACAATGCTCCCGCCCATGGTCGATAATGTACAATAAAATCATGACTATCCGTGCGGAACGAAAAAGGTGATCGGGTTGGGGATTGATGAGCTGTTACAGACCGTTCGAACTTACCTGTCGGACGACGGCGTAAACAAAATCGAGCAAGCATACCAGTTTGCGGCCCAAGCCCACGCCGGACAATTCCGCAAGTCGGGCGAGCCGTACATCAGCCACCCCTTGGCGGTAGCGTCCATCCTCGCCGACTTGCAGCTGGATGAGGTGACTATAGTTGCCGCGCTTCTCCACGACACGGTGGAGGATACCGAGGTGACGCTCGACGCGATCCGCGAGCGTTTTGGGGAAGAAGTCGCCCGCCTGGTTGACGGCGTGACCAAATTGCGCCGTTTCAAATATCAGTCTAAGGAAGAACAGCAGGCGGAGAACCACCGCAAGATGCTGGTGGCGATGGCCAAGGACATCCGTGTCATCCTGATCAAGCTGGCCGACCGCCTGCACAACATGCGTACGCTGCAGTACCTTCCGGAGGAAAAACAAAAGCGGATTGCTGAGGAGACCCTGGAAATCTTCGCCCCTCTCGCCCACCGACTGGGCATCGCCTCGATCAAATGGGAGCTGGAGGACATCTCCCTGCGCTACCTCAATCCCCAGCAGTATTACCGCATCGTCAACCTGATGAAGAAAAAGCGCCAAGAGCGGGAGCAGTACCTGGAGGAAGTGATCGCCAAACTGCGCGACAAGCTGAACGAGGTGGGGATCAAGGCCGACATCTCCGGACGGCCCAAGCACATCTACAGCATTTACCGTAAAATGGTTACCCAGAACAAGCAGTTTAACGAAATTTATGACCTCTTGGCCGTGCGCGTCATCGTCGACACCGTCCGCGACTGCTATGCCGTGCTGGGGATCGTCCACACGATGTGGAAACCCATGCCCGGCCGGTTTAAGGATTACATCGCCATGCCCAAGCCGAACATGTACCAGTCCCTGCACACCACGGTGATTGGCCCGAGCGGCGAACCGATGGAGGTGCAGATCCGCACGTGGGAGATGCACCGCACGGCGGAATACGGAATTGCCGCCCACTGGGCGTACAAGGAAGGGCGGACGAAGCTCGATGACCCCTTTGAGAAGAAGCTGTCGTGGTTCCGCGAAATTCTCGAGTGGCAGCAGGATTTCCGTGACGCCCAGGAATTCCTGGAGTCCCTCAAGGTGGACCTGTTTTCCGACCAGGTGTTCGTGTTCACGCCGAAAGGAGACGTCATCGAGCTGCCGAAGGGCGCGGTGCCCCTCGATTTTGCCTACCGCATCCATACCGAGGTGGGGAACCGCTGCATCGGGGCCAAGGTGAACGGCAAGATTGTCCCCCTCGATTACGAGCTGAAGACGGGGGACATCGTTGAGATTTTGACGTCGAAGCACAGTTACGGGCCCAGCCAGGACTGGCTGAAGATCGCCAAGACTAGCCAGGCGCGCAACAAGATTCGGCAGTGGTTCAAGAAGCAGCGCCGCGAGGAGGCGATCGCCAAGGGGCGGGAGGCGATCGCCACCGAACTAGAAAAACACGGAACCGAAGCCAAAGAGATGCTGACGAACGAGAACCTCGCCCGTGTTGCCGGCCAGCTCAATTTCCAAAGCGCCGATGATTTGTTGGCCGCCGTGGGGTACGGGGAAATCTCGCCCGGCTCGATTGCGGGCCGTCTCCGGGAGCACCTGCGTCAGGACCAGGACGAAACCCTCGTCATTCCCGAGGTGCGTGCCCTGCCGCGCAAAAAGCAGGCCGACAACGGTGTGCGCGTGCAGGGGATGGAAAACCTGCTCGTCCGCTTTTCGCGTTGCTGCAACCCCGTTCCGGGCGACGAAATTCTCGGTTATGTCACACGGGGCCGCGGGGTTTCCATTCACCGGAAGGACTGCCCCAACGTGAAGAACGGGTGCGATCCCGAACGGCTGTTGCCTGCCGAGTGGGAGGTGGGCACGTCCGACGCCTATTACCCGGTGGACATCGAGATCAAAGGCCTGGACCGGCGGGGGCTGCTCAACGAAGTGCTGCAGGCGGTGGCCGAAACGAAGACGAACATTACCGAAGTGCAAGGCCGGACCGACCGCAACCGCCTGGCCAGCATTCACATGACGCTGGCCATTCGCAACCTCGAACATCTGCACCGGGTGGTGGAGCAGATCAAGAAGGTGCGCGACATCTATGCCGTGCAGCGCGTCATGCAGTAGGGCGCGCTTTTTTGTGCGGCCACCCGGGCCCGTCCCAAGGTGCGGCAAGGCCGGAAATGGGCGGAAGGCATAACACCGATGGGCTGAAGAAGGATTGGAGAAGGGAGGAGGATTTCGGTGCGCGTGGTGGTGCAGCGGGTGCGCGATGCGCGAGTCACCGTTGGGGGTGAGACGGTCGGCGCCATTGCGCACGGGCTTTTGCTGCTGGTGGGGTTTACCCATGGGGATGCGGAAGAGGATCTGGCCTGGATGGCCGAGAAGGTGGTGCATCTGCGCGTCTTTGAGGACGATGCCGGCAAACTGAACCGGTCCTTGCTCGAGGTTGGGGGGGACATCTTGTCGGTGTCCCAGTTTACCCTCTACGGCGATTGCCGGAAGGGGCGCCGCCCCAGTTTCGTCGCCGCGGCGCGTCCGGAAGAGGCGCAGCGCCTGTACGAGGCCTTCAACGAGCGTCTGCGCGCGTACGGCGTGCGGGTGGAAACGGGGCGTTTCGGCGCCATGATGGAGGTGACGTTCACCAACGTGGGACCGGTGACCCTCATCCTGGAGTCGCCTTCTCGGGGAACCTGATGCTGTTGTGACAAAACGAACCCCCCTCCGGACAATGCCGGAGGGGGGTTGTGCTTATGGCGTAGACGAGACGGCGGCGCTCGCGAGGGCCGGTTGGGAATGCGGTGCCAAGGCAAAGTAACGGATCAAGCCCTGCACAATGCCCTGTGCGGCGCGTGCTTGAAATTCCGGATCGCGCACGAGGCGCTCTTCATCGGGATGGCTTAAAAAGCCGATTTCGCACAGGATGGCCGGATATGGATTGTTGACGATGACATAATAATTGGCGCGACGCACCTGCAGGTCGCGGAGCCCGATGGCGCGCACCAATTCTTCATGCACCGCCTCGGCCAGTAGGCGAGAGAGCCCATCCTTGGCGTAAAACGTCATGGTTCCGCGCACCGTTTGATCGAGCGCCGAGTTGTGATGGATGCTGATGAACACGTCTCCTTGCATTTGTCGGGCGTAGGCGACCCGTTCGGCCAGGGTAGGATAACTATCGTCTTCTCGCGTCATGAACACTACGGCTCCCAGGTCTTCCAGGCGTGCTTTCACCAATTTTGCCAGCTGAAGGTTCACCGTTTTTTCCATTGTACCTAGCGTACGGCCGATGGCCCCCGGGTCCTTGCCGCCGTGACCGGGATCGAGGATGATGCGCTTTCCGCGCAGAACGGCGCTCGGATCGTTGGGTGCGGGTGCCGGATTGGTTCCCGGCGCGTGAATGGGTTGCGGTATCGGCGCCGGGGACGTCGATGGTGCGGGCAAGGCGGGCGTCCCCGTATCCGCGCGCAGGTACTGGCTTGCGACCCAGCCTTTCAGGCTACCGGCCTGGACGCGCCACCAGCCACTGCGCTGCTCAAGGACGGTAACCCGCGTGCCGTTGGGCAGGGACCCGATCACCGCGTACTGGGTGCCGGGACCGCTCCGGACGTTGAGACGCGAAGCGGTAACGATAGCGGTCTTGGCACTCGGGGTTGTGCTGCTTCCGGGTGCCGGGGTGGCGCTGACGGAGCGCACGTACTGACCGGACACCCATCCGGTGCGGCCGTTGGAAAGGCGGACCTGCAGCCAGCCGCCCTGCTGTTTCAGCACCGTCAGGCGGGTGCCGCGTTTCACCTGGCTGGTGATGGCGTAGTTGGTGCCCGGCCCGGAGCGCACGTTGAGGACGGAGGCGGTCACCTCGACGGTCTGAGAGGAGGGTGCCGCCGGTTGTCCGGAGCCTCCCTGGGCGGGTGCCGGGGTGGCGCTGACGGAGCGCACGTACTGACCGGACACCCATCCGGTGCGGCCGTTGGAAAGGCGGACCTGCAGCCAGCCGCCCTGCTGTTTCAGCACCGTCAGGCGGGTGCCGCGTTTCACCTGGCTGGTGATGGCGTAGTTGGTGCCCGGCCCGGAGCGCACGTTGAGGACGGAGGCGGTCACCTCGACGGTCTGAGAGGAGGGTGCCGCCGGTTGTCCGGAGCCTCCCTGGGCGGGCGCCGGGGTGGCGCTGACGGAGCGCACGTACTGACCGGACACCCATCCGGTGCGGCCGTTGGAAAGGCGGACCTGCAGCCAACCGCCCTGCTGTTTCAGCACTGTCAGCAGGGTGTTGCGTTTTACCTGGCTGATGATGGCGTAGTTGGTGCCCGGCCCGGCCCGCACGTTGAGGACGGAGGCCGTGACGGTGACCTGGGAAGCCGCCGCGGCCTGTGCAGGATGGATCAGAATGGGCACCGCAAAGGTTGACGCGAGAAGGGCGAGCGCCATGGCAACCGCCATCCGGCGCAAGTGAAAACGGGCGTTCATGGCGATCGCCTCCTCATGTGATGGTGCATTCCATTTCTACACCATTCGACAGGGACGCGAAAAATCCTGTTCCTTATCGGAAAATGGGTTCTTGGTCCGGGGAAAAATGGTCGGTATGAACCCAATGAATGGGGGCACCCTAACCATGGAACGCGCGAGAGCCGGGGAACGTACTTCACAGGAGGTTGTCGCATGCGCCAACATGACCAGGAGCGGCTGGCGAACGACACGGCGCGACGCCTGATGAGCGTCGATTTTCACGACTTTTTGGAACGCGCCTCCCGCTTGGACGATGTTGAACTGGCGCGGGAATGGGGACTTTCGGTGTGGGAGGTGCGGATGTTGCGCAAGCGCATCCGGCGGCGCTGAGCGCTTTTCATTTCGCGCCAAAAAACCTATAATAACCGTGACGTGAAATGAGCGGTTTACGTGACGTTCCGTGAAGGCATCCCGGGGAATTCCGGGGCTTTTGCGTTTGAAAGGGGAGATGGGCCGGTGCGGCTGTTTGTCGATTGCGCGGATCCCTACGCGCGGGAACTGGAGCTGATTGCCAAGCTCTTCTTTGATGGCCTGTCGTTCGTGCGCGACACGCCGGAGGAGGCTTCCTGGCGCGCCCGTGTAACGGTCGAGGAGGGCGAGGGGTGCAACCCGGTGCGCGCGGTGGCCCAACTCACGACGCCGGAGCGGACCTACCGTGCGGAGCATGAGCGACCCGTGCGCTTGGGGAACGAGGCGCGCGCGCGACAGAAGGCGGCCAAGAAGGCGGCGGCGTACGTGTTCCTTGAAGTTCTCGAACAGGCCACCGGCATCGTCCAGCCCTGGGGCGTGCTCACCGGTGTGCGGCCGACGAAGCTGTACCATCAATTCGTTCAGGCCGGTTATGCGTCCGAGGAGATCTCCGCCCTTTTGGTCCGCGAGTATCGCCTTGCGCCGGAGAAGGTTGACTTGCTTGCCCGCATTGTTGCGCGTCAGCGGACCGTGCTGCCCGACCTGTATGAGCTGGACCGGGAAGTCAGCCTGTACATTGGCATTCCCTTCTGCCCGACAAAGTGCGCCTACTGCACTTTCCCGGCCTACGACATTCGCGGCCAGCAGGGTTCGGTGGACGACTTTTTGCGCGCCCTCATGGACGAGATCGCCCAGGTGGGCGCGTGGCTGCGCGATCGGGACCTTCCCGTCACGTCGATCTACTTCGGCGGGGGCACGCCGACAAGCATGACCGCCGAGCAGCTGGACACGCTGCTGAAGACCTTGCGCACCCACGTGCCGCACATCGACCGGGTGCGCGAGCTGACCGTCGAAGCCGGCCGCCCGGACACGATTACGCCGGAGAAGCTTGCTATATTGAAGACGCACGGCGTTGACCGCATCAGCGTCAACCCCCAGTCTTTCACCCAGGCCACACTGGAGGCCATCGGCCGCCATCACACCGTGGAGGAAACGATCGACGCCTTTCACCTTGCGCGCCGGATGGGGGTCGACAACATCAACATGGATCTGATCATCGGCTTGCCCGGCGAGGGCGTCGACCACCTGCGTCACTCCCTGGACATGGTGGGGCAGCTGCAGCCCGATTCCCTCACCATCCACACGCTGGCCTTCAAGCGCGCCTCGGCGATGACGCAGAACCGCGAGGCGTACCGGGTGGCTTCCCGCGAGGAGATCCACCGCATGATGGCGCTGGCCGCCACGTGGACGGCCGCCAACGGGTACCATCCGTACTACCTGTACCGGCAAAAAAATATTCTCGGGAACCTCGAAAATGTGGGCTACGCCAAAGATGGAAAAGAGAGTGTCTACAACATCATCATCATGGAGGAGCGGCACACGATTATCGGCCTTGGCTGCGGTGCAGTAAGCAAGATCATTCCCCCGGGCACGGACCGGGTGATCCGCTTCGCCAATCCCAAGGAACCGAAGGCGTACATCGAACACTACCATGACATGTTGGCCAAAAAGCTGGCCCTGCTGGACGAGGCCTACGGGACGATGGGGATGCGTCGGTAACGGCGATCGAGAAAATGGCAGATGGGTGAGTCACGGTGATCACGCAGATCAACGTTCTACGGGTGTTGGCCGCATTCAGCATCATCGCGATTCACGTCACATCGGGACAAGCAGCGGTGAATGCCGGCGCGTATTGGGTGAATCAATTGACGCGGTTTGCTTCACCGCTTTTTGTGGTGATGTCCGGGATGGTGCTTGCCGCTAACGAGTGCAAGCGACCGTCTCCTTCGCTTGGTGTTTTTTATCGCAAGCGGTTTTTGCGTGTGCTCATTCCGTATGTTTTCTGGAGTTTCCTTTACGAACTGTATACCCTGTGGTCGCAGGGGCTTCTTTTTGATGGGGCAACGATTCAAGCCGTGTTGCGGGAGCAATTTCCACGAGACCTTTTCTGCGGTACGGCGTTTGTGCATTTGTATTTTATTCTTATAATGGTTCAACTTTATGTACTTTTTCCTTTTTTATTCCGTTTTCTAGCCGTGTGCCCACGCACCGTGCTGGCGGCAGCCTTTTCATTGTCCGCCGCCATGCAAGGGCTCATTTACGCGCACCAGCTAGGCGTGCTAACATTGCCTCGACTCCCGGTTCCTTATGCAGCGCTCTTTTTGCCGTGGCTGTTTTATTTTGTGCTCGGAATGGCGGTGATGGTTTACGAAGAGAAATGGCAAGAGATGTGGCGCAAGCCGGCACGGCACATGGCGGTTGTGCTGATGTGGCCGCTTTCGTTTTGGCTTTTTGCGGTTGATGGCCTCTTGAGCGGGACGTATGCGGTGAGCATCAAACCGAGTGCGTTTGTCTACGGCATCGTGACCTTTTTGCTGTTCTATCTGA
>PKQU01000261.1 GCA_017577925.1 Bacillota bacterium | reverse complement strand
GTGGCCAACCTGTTTGACCCGCAAAGCGGGACGCAGATCCCGCTCTTGGGCCATGCCAAGCACCTCCTCGCCGTGCTGTTCTTTCTCGCCACCGACGGCCATCACTTGCTCGTGGACGGCATCGTGGAAAGCGTCCGCCTTGTGCCGGTAGAACATCTGGCGGTGCCGCTGGCCGGTGCCCCGGTAAATGCCCTTTTCGTGCGCGCCGTTGTGCGCATGATGGCGATCGCCGTCCAGCTCGCGCTACCGTTTACCGCAGCGCTCTTTCTGGCCGATCTGGCGCTGGGGATGTTGGGGCGGGCCGTACCCCAGATCAACGTGCTGGTTCTCGGCCTCCCGGTGAAAATCGGCCTCAACTTGCTGGCACTGGCCGTGGGATTGCCTGTTTTTTTTGCGGTGCTGCTGGGGCTGTTTCGCGAACTGTTCGCGGCTGTCCGCGCCCTTGTTCACCTGCTGGGCGCGTCGGCGTGAGGGGATGCACGGCGATGTCGGTTGGGTTGGCGTTCGATTTGCAGTATTTCGCCGAGGAGAAGACGGAAAAGGCTACGCCGCGTCGGCGGCAAGAAGCGCGGCGGAAGGGGCAGGTGGCCAAGAGTGCTGAACTGCCCGCGGCGCTCATCCTGCTGGCGGCGTTTCTCCTCCTGCTGACGGCGGGGAGCACGTTGGCCCGGGAAACGGTGGAACTTTTTCGACAGGGGCTGGCGGTTGAGGTGCGCGATCCGCTTACGCCCCGCTCGATCGAGCACCTGATGGTCGCGTACGCGCTGGCGGGACTGAGGATTGTTGCCCCCTTTGCGGTTGTCGCCCTCTTGTTGGGCGTGTTGGGCAACACGGTCCAGTTCGGATTCCTCGTGACCACCGATCCGCTCGTTCCCCGGTGGACGCGGCTGAACCCCGTGGAAGGGCTAAAGCGGATGGTGTCGGTGCGGGCGCTGGTCGAGCTGGGCAAGGCGCTGCTCAAGTTTGTGATCATCCTCGGGGCCCTGATCCTGGTGCTGTGGCGGGAGGTGGAGCGGATTGCGACACTGCCTCGCATGCCCCTCGCCGATGGGCTTGCCTACCTGGGCCGCACGACAGTCTACCTGGGCCTGGTGTTCGCCGGCGTGCTCGTGGTGCTCGCCGTTGTCGATTATGGCTACCAGCGGCTGGTATACGAGCGCCAGCTGCGCATGTCCAAACAGGAGGTCAAGGACGAGTTTAAGCGCACCGAGGGGGACCCGCTGATCAAGCAGCGCATTCGCAAGCGCCAGCGAGAAATGGCCATGCGGCGGATGATGCAGGAGGTGCCCAAGGCCGACGTCGTCATCACCAACCCGGTCCACGTCGCCGTCGCGCTGCGCTATGACGCCGGGAAGATGGACGCGCCCCAGGTGGTGGCCAAGGGGGCGGATTACCTCGCGCGACGCATTCGCCAGGTCGCCGAGCAGCACGGGGTGACGATCATGGAAAACCCGCCCTTGGCGCGGGCCTTGTATGCGCGGGTGGAGGTGGGGCAGACGATTCCGGAAGACCTGTATAAGGCCGTGGCCGAGGTGCTCGCGTACGTCTATCGCTTGAAAGGGAAGGCCTAGAGAGGAGGCACAGGGATGATTCGCCTGCAAGATCTCGGGGTGCTCGTTGCCGTCATCCTCATTGTCCTGATGATGGTCATCCCGTTGCCTCCGGCGGTGCTCGATTTCCTGATCTTTCTCAACATCTCGCTGTCGCTGCTCATCCTCCTCGTGGCCATGAACACGCGGGAGCCCCTCGAGTTTGCCATCTTCCCCTCGCTGCTCCTGTTGACGACGCTGTTTCGCCTGGGGCTGAACGTCTCGACGACACGGGCCATTCTCACCGACGCCAACGCCGGAAAAGTGGTGCACACCTTCGG
>PKQU01000077.1 GCA_017577925.1 Bacillota bacterium | reverse complement strand
TCACCGTGACCACGGAAGCGTGCAACCGGTACTATCAAGCGGGGCGCACCCTGTCCGAGGAGCTGAAGGGGCAGATCGAAGCAGCCCTCGCGAAGCTGGAGGCGAAGACGGGCAAGCGCTTTGGCGATCCGGAACGACCCCTTCTCGTCTCCGTCCGCTCCGGCGCGCCCGTCTCCATGCCCGGCATGATGGACACCATCCTGAATCTCGGCCTCAACGACGTGACAGTGGAGGGGCTGGCCCGCCTGACGAACAACGCACGTTTTGCCTACGACTGCTACCGCCGTTTCATCCAGATGTTCGGAGACGTGGTGCTGGGCGTGCCGCACCACCGCTTCGAGCAGGTGATCGACGAGGTGAAGCAGCGGCGCGGCGTGCGCCACGACCCCGAGCTTACGGCCGACGACTGGCGGGCGGTCATTGAACGGTATAAGGCCTTGATCCAGCGCCACACCGGCGAGCCGTTTCCCCAGGACGTCAGGGCCCAGCTGTTTGCCGCCGTGCAGGCGGTGTTCGACTCGTGGAACAACCAGCGGGCGATCATCTACCGCAAAATCCACAACATCCCCGACCATCTCGGCACGGCGGTTAACGTGCAGCTGATGGTGTTTGGCAATATGGGCGAGGATTCGGGTACCGGCGTCGCTTTCACGCGTGATCCCAACACCGGCGAAAAGCGGCTGTATGGCGAGTACCTCATCAACGCCCAGGGTGAGGACGTGGTGGCGGGCATCCGCACGCCGCAGCCGATCGCGGCCCTCCGCGAGGCGATGCCGGCGGTGTACGAGCAGTTTGCCGCCATCTGCGAGCGACTGGAACGCCACTATAAAGACATGCAGGACATCGAGTTCACCATCGAGCGGGGGAACCTGTACGTGCTGCAGACGCGCAGCGGCAAGCGCACGGCCCAGGCGGCGGTGAAGATCGCCGTCGACCTGGTGAAGGAAGGCATCCTCACCCGCGAAGAGGCGCTTATGCGCGTCGACCCCGACCAACTGACCCAGCTTCTACACCGGCGCATCGACCCGAAGGCGCCGCGTCTCGTGCTGGCCAAGGGCCTGCCCGCGTCGCCGGGCGCGGCCACGGGCCGGGTGGTGTTCGACGCCGACGATGCCGAGGCGTGGTCGAAGCGTGGGGAACGGGTCATTCTCGTGCGGCCGGAAACGACGCCGGAGGACATCCACGGCATCGTCGCCGCCCAGGGGGTCCTCACCAGCCGTGGGGGCATGACGAGCCACGCTGCCGTGGTGGCCCGCGGGATGGGCAAGCCCTGCGTGTGCGGGTGCGAGGCGCTGCAGATCGACCTGCGTGCACGGACGTTCACGGTCGGTGAACGCGTTGTGCGGGAAGGGGACGTGATCACCATCGACGGAGCGACGGGCGAGGTGCTTGCCGGAGAGGTGCCGCTTGTCGATCCAGAGTTGTCACCGGAGTTCCACGAACTCCTCGCCTGGGCCGACGCGGTTCGCCGCCTCGCCGTGCGGGCCAACGCCGATACGCCGGAAGACGCGGCCAAGGCGCGCGCCTTTGGTGCCGAGGGCATCGGGCTGTGCCGGACCGAGCACATGTTCATGGCCCCCGACCGCGTCCCGGTGGTGCAGGAAATGATCCTCGCCGAGACACCCGAAGAGCGGCAGGCAGCGCTGAAGAAGCTGCTGCCGATGCAACAGGGGGACTTCTACGGCATCCTCAAGGCGATGGCGGGTCTACCGGTGACGATTCGCCTCCTCGATCCGCCGCTGCATGAGTTTTTGCCCAACCTGGAAGAGCTGATCGTCGAGGTGACCAAGCTGCGCCAGGATCCGCACGCCGATCCGGAGCGCCGGATGGAGAAGGAAGCGCTTCTGGCCAAGGTGCGCAAGCTGCACGAATTCAACCCCATGCTGGGTCATCGCGGGTGCCGCCTCGGCCTGGTGTTTCCCGAGATCTACGAGATGCAGGTGGAGGCGATCTTCCGCGCCGCGGCGCAGCTCGTAAAGGAAGGGATCGACGTGCGGCCGGAAGTGATGATCCCCCTCGTTGGCCACGTTAACGAGCTGGCGCGGTTGCGCAAGGTGGTGGAAGAGGTAGCCCGCCGGGTCATGGCGGAAACGGGCACCCGCGTGGCCTACACCGTAGGGACGATGATCGAAGTTCCGCGGGCGGCTCTCACCGCCGATGAGATTGCCCGTGAGGCGGACTTCTTCTCCTTCGGCACCAATGACCTGACGCAGATGACCTTTGGGTTCAGCCGTGATGACGCCGAAGGGAAGTTTCTGCCGCACTACCTGGAACACGGCATCCTGCCGGACAACCCCTTCATCACCCTTGACGAGCGCGGTGTGGGCAGGCTGATTGCCATGGGCGTCGCCGAAGGGCGCAAGACCCGCCCCGACTTGAAGGCGGGCATTTGCGGCGAGCACGGCGGGGAAAAGCGTTCAATCGACTTTTGTCACCGTGTCGGCCTCGATTACGTCAGCTGCTCGCCGTACCGCGTGCCGCTGGCACGTCTGGCGGCGGCGCAGGCCCGGCTGCGCCACGAGAACGGATCGACAACGTGAGGCGGTTTGCCGGATTGGCGCACCGAGACGTCGTGCCGGTTCGACAAACGCGGGGGAAGCGCCCGACAAAATGCGGGCGCTTCCCCCTCTATATTATGGAAAATTGAAAACATTGAAACTTATATCGGTCAGGAGGTAATCGGGCGGGGGACGTAGAATAACCTTATAACCTAAAGCCCCTGGATTTGGTTGTGGGGTGTGTTTTTGAGGATCTTCCCGCGTTGGAAACGGTTTTCAGCAGGAGTTTCCCGTGTTGCGCCGAATTGTATGGGTACGGTTTTGATGTGTTCGCTCCCCTTCCAGCACGAGAGGGGGGAAACCGGTGCCGCGCATTCCCGAGTCGTTCCTTGACGAAATCCGCAACCGTGTGGACATTGTCGAGCTGGTCAGCGAATACGTGCACCTCAAACGGAGCGGGCGGAACTATTTCGGCCTGTGTCCCTTCCATGCCGAGAAAACGCCCTCTTTCTCCGTGTCGCCCGAAAAGCAGATCTTTCACTGTTTCGGGTGTGGCGTCGGTGGGAACGTCATTACCTTCATGATGGAGATCGAGAACCTCGACTTTGTCGAGGCGGTGCGCGTGTTGGCGCGCAAGGCGGGCCTGCCCTTTCCGGAGCCGGAAGGGACGGAAGGGGAAACACGCGCCGACCGGGAACGGGCGTCCATGCGCGAGGCATACCAGCTTGCCGCCCGGTTCTATCAGTATCTCCTCATGCATACAGATTATGGGGAACGTGCACGTACCTATCTGCGCCAGCGCGGTGTGGCGGATGACACGATCACGGCGTTCCAGTTGGGGTACGCGCCGGATGCGCCGGACGCCGTGGCCAAGTTCCTTGCCCGCCGAAAGTTTTCTCTGCCGCTCATGGAAAAGGCGGGGCTGGTGTTCCGCTCGGCTTCGCGCGGAACCTACGTCGACCGCTTTCGCCGCCGGGTGATGTTTCCCATCTGTGACGGGCAAGGGCAGGTTGTCGCTTTTGGCGGCCGGATCATCGGGGAGGGGGAGCCGAAATACCTGAACAGCCCGGAGACGCCGCTGTTTCAAAAGAGCGCCCTGCTTTTTAATTTGCATCGGGCGCGCAAGGCGATCCGCAAAAAGCAGCAGGCGGTGCTGATGGAAGGCTACCTCGATGTTGTCGCCGCGCACCAGGCCGGTGTCGAAAACGCCGTAGCCACGCTGGGCACCGCGCTTTCCCCGGAGCAGGCGCGCATCCTGCGACGCAATGCCGAGCAGGTGGTAATCTGTTATGACGGGGACGACGCGGGGATGGAGGCGGCGCGCAAGGCTGGCCTTCTCCTGCGTGAAGCGGGGTGCTTGGTCAAGGTGGCTCTCTTGCCGGATGGCATGGACCCCGACGACGTCATCCGGGAACGCGGGGCGGCGCATTTTCGGGACCGCATCTTGGGAGAAGCTGTCTCCTTTATGGCGTTCACCCTGCGTTACCTGCGCAAGGGTCGCGATCTGCGCGACGAGGTTGAGCGAATGCGATACATCCGGGACTGCTTGGCGGAACTCGCCCAGGTACCGAGCGCGGTCGAGCGCGACCACTACCTCCGCCAACTGGCGGAGGAATTCCATCTCTCACTGGACGCCCTGAAGCGCGAGCAGTGGCAAGTGTACAAGCGCCTGAAAGCGAAGGCGCAAAGGGTTAATCTTGCTAGTGAAGGGAATACTAGTAGAAATCCTGGTGGTTCTTTGGTCGTCAAACCGACCTATCCGGCTTTCCAAAACGCCGAACGGATGCTTCTCGCCCTCATGATGCGGGATGCGTCGGTTGCGCGTCTCGTGCAGGAGAAAATCGGCGATGCGTTTAATTTGGATCAACACGCGGCGCTTGCAGCGTATTTGTACGCGTATTATGCGTCCGGCAACGAACCCGATCCCGGACGCTTCCTGCAGACGCTTCGCGACGAGGCGCTGCTTGAACTCGCGTCGGAACTGGCCATGCTGGAGGGTGTCGAAACCGTCGACGAGCGCCAGGTTCACGATTGCATCCGTCGCGTGTTGGATTACCCCCTTGAACGCGAAATTGCCCGGCTCAAGGAAGCGCAGCGGGAAGCCGAGCGGGCGGGGGATCCTGCACGGGCTGCGGCCATCGGGACGGAGATTATTGCCCTTAAGCGGCGGATGAAATCGGGCGAAGCGCTTGCATAAACCCGGGAAGGAGGGAGTATCATGGCGAAAGGGAAAGAGAAGAAACAACGGGACGAAGAACTAACCCTGGAGCAGGTCAAAGAGCAGCTGGTCGAATTAGGGAAAAAGCGCGGCGAGCTGACCTACCAGGAAATCATGGATCGGCTTTCTCCTTTTGAACAGAACCCCGACCAGATCGACGAGTTTTTTGAGTACCTGAACGAACAGGGTATTGAAGTGGTCGGCGAGGGGGACGGGCCGATCGATCTGGAAGGCAGCGAAGAAGCACTCGATCTTGACGAGTCCTTTGATTACGACGATTTGAACTTGCCGGCTGACATCAAGATCAACGATCCCGTTCGCATGTACCTGAAGGAGATCGGACGTGTGCCGCTTCTGACCGCCGAGGAGGAAATCGAGCTTGCGAAGCGAATTGAACAAGGAGATGAGGAAGCGAAGAAGCGGCTGGCGGAAGCCAACCTGCGGCTAGTCGTTTCCATTGCCAAGCGATACGTGGGACGCGGCATGCTCTTCCTCGATCTCATTCAGGAGGGGAACATGGGCCTGATCAAGGCCGTGGAAAAGTTCGACTACCGCAAGGGCTACAAGTTTAGCACCTACGCAACGTGGTGGATCCGGCAAGCCATCACGCGGGCCATCGCCGATCAGGCACGTACCATCCGCATTCCCGTGCACATGGTGGAGACGATCAACAAGCTGATTCGCGTCTCCCGCCAACTGCTGCAGGAACTCGGGCGCGAACCCACGCCGGAAGAGATCGCCAAGGAGATGGGGATGACGCCGGAAAAGGTGCGGGAGATCATGAAGATTGCCCAGGAACCGGTTTCCCTCGAGACGCCGATCGGCGAAGAAGACGACTCGCACCTCGGCGATTTTATTGAGGATCAGGACGCACCGGCACCCGCCGATGCCGCCGCGTATGAACTCCTCAAGGAACAATTGGAAGAAGTGTTGAGCACGCTGACCGAGCGCGAGGAGAACGTGTTGCGCCTGCGTTTTGGGTTGGACGACGGGCGAGCGCGGACGCTAGAGGAAGTGGGGAAGGTCTTTGGCGTCACGCGCGAGCGCATTCGCCAAATCGAGGCCAAGGCGCTGCGGAAACTGCGCCATCCAAGCCGAAGCAAGCGCTTGAAGGATTTCCTGGAGTAAGCAATCGCCCGGCGACGGGCGCGCCGCCGATGTGTCCTTCCGGCGCGTTGGCGGCCTTTCTTCTTGCGTTTTCCTCGGTTGTCGGTGGATCCGTGCGGACGGACGTGAGGTTCCGTCCGTTTTTGTTTGTCTTGCCAGATTTCTTCCGTTTTGGTTCTCATTTTACCGGGTTTTGGTCGCTATTGCAAATCTCAATTGTGACGGGGAGGGGAAAAATTCGCCCGTCTGTGGGCAGATTGAAGCGTTTACACCGCCTAGCGGAAAATTGACAGAATCGGCGATTCGCCCATGTAGTTTTGAATATTCTTGAATACACGAACTTACGGAATTATAATGGTATTGTAAGCGATTGCCGCGAGGGTGGGAACCGTTTCTGAGCAAACGCTCAGTCAGGCAGGACCGGCGACGGAAAGGAGGAGACCCGGATGAATTTCGAGCTTACCCCCGAACAGAAGATGATCCGCAACCTGGTGCGGGATTTTGCGGAAGGAGAGGTGGCCCCCGGGGCCGACGAGCGGGACCGGACGGGCCGGTTCCCCCGCGAGATTTTCGCGAAGATGGCCGAGCTGGAGCTGATGGGGCTTCCGTTTCCGGAGAAGTACGGGGGAGGTGGGGCCGACACGATCAGCTTTGCCATCGTGGTGGAAGAGCTCAGCCGGGCCGACGCCTCGGTGGGCATCACCTATTCGGCGCACATTTCCCTCGGGGCGGCCCCCATCTACCAGTTTGGCACGGAAGAGCAGAAGCAGCGGTACCTGGTTCCCCTGTGCCGCGGCGAGACGCTCGGCGCCTTTGGCCTGACCGAGCCGGGTGCCGGGTCCGACGCGGGGGGAACGCGCACGACGGCGGTGCGCGAAGGCGATGAATGGGTCATCAACGGGACGAAGTGTTTCATCACCAACGCCAGCTACGCCAAATTCCTGGCCCTGACGGCGGTGACCGACAAGGCCAAGGGCAAGCGGGGCATCAGCGCCATCATCGTGCCCACAGACGCGCCCGGCTTCCGCGTCCTCGCCAACTACGAGAAGATGGGCCTCAAGTCGTCCAACACGACGGAGCTGGTCCTGGAAAATGTCCGCGTCCCCGTCGAGAACCTGCTGGGCAAGGAAGGGGAAGGGTTCAAGCAGTTCCTCGCCACCCTTGACGGCGGGCGCATCGGCATCGGGGCCATGGCCGTGGGTATCGCCCAGGCAGCCTTTGAACGCGCGCTGGCCTACGCCAAGCAGCGCCGCCAGTTCGGTCAGGCGCTCTCACGGTTCCAGGCCATCCAGTTCAAGCTGGCCGACATGGCCATGAAGATCGAACTGGCGCGGAACATGGTGTACAAGGCGGCATGGCTGAAGGATCAGGGGCGGCCCTTCACCAAGGAGGCGGCGATGGCCAAGCTGTATGCCTCGGAGATCTGCACCGAGGTGTGCCACCAGGCCATCCAGATCCACGGCGGCTACGGGTACATGCGCGACTATGAGGTGGAGCGTCTCTACCGCGACGCGCGCTTGTTGGAAATCGGCGAGGGGACATCAGAAGTGCAGCGCATGGTCATTGCCCGGGAAATCGGGTGCTTCGACGACTGAGGGCGGCCCGTACACGGGGCGGTGTGGGCGGGACCTTCACGCGTAGAGGAGGAGGTTCGAAAGATGACGGAGTTGGTGCACAAGACCATCGGCCAATTGCTCGACGAGACGGCGGAGCGGTTCGCCGACCGCGAAGCGCTCGTTTATCCGGAGCTGGGGTTGCGCCTGACCTACCGCCAGTTTCGCGAGCGTGTGCGCGAGGCGGCCAAGGGGCTTTTGCGGTTGGGAATCCAAAAGGGCGAGCATATCGCCGTCTGGGCGCCAAACGTTCCCGAGTGGGTGATCCTGCAGTTTGCTTCGGCCACCATCGGCGCCGTGCTGGTCACGGTGAACACCAACTACCGCACGTCCGAACTGGGGTATTTGCTTGAACAGTCGGACAGCGTGGCTCTCTTTTTGACCAACGGCTTTAAGCGTAGCAACTACGTGGCCATGCTGGAAGAGCTGTGCCCCGAGCTGGCCGCGGACGCACAGCCACCGGAGGGAGTTGCCGGCGGTGCCGTCCGGTGCCGGCGCCTGCCCAAACTGCGCCATGTGGTGCTCCTTGACGAGCCACGTCGCCCCGGTTACCTGCACTGGTCGGACGTGGTGGCCCTCGGCGCGGACGTTTCCGACGTGGAGCTTGAGGCGCGCGCCGCCCAGCTCGACCCCGATGACGTAATCAACATGCAGTACACGTCGGGGACGACGGGATTTCCCAAGGGCGTGATGCTCACCCACGTCAATATCGTCAACAACGGGCGCCTCGTCGTTGCTCAGATGCGCCTGACCCACGAGGATCGGCTGTGCATTCCCGTGCCCTTCTTCCACTGTTTCGGCTGTGTCATGGGTACGCTGGGCTGCGTTTCCGTCGGGGCGACGATGGTGCCGCTCATCACCTTCGACGCGCAGAAGGTGCTGGAGGCGGTGGAAAAAGAGCGCTGCACGGCCCTCTACGGTGTCCCGACGATGTTCATTGCCGAGCTGGCCCATCCCGACTTTGATCGCTACGATTTGTCGTCACTGCGCACGGGCATCATGGCCGGGTCGCCGTGCCCGATCGAGATCATGCGCCAGGTGGTCGAGCGAATGGGCTGTCGGGAGATCACCATCGCCTACGGGCAGACCGAGTCTTCGCCGGTCATCACCCAAACGTCGGTTGACGATCCGCTGGAGCGGCGCGTCACCACCGTCGGGCGGCCGCTGCCGCACACCGAAGTGAAGATCGTCGACCCGCAGACGGGCCAGACGCTGCCACCGGGCGTGCCCGGGGAGCTGTGCACGCGGGGATACCACGTCATGAAAGGTTATTACAAGATGCCGGAGCAGACGGCCCAGGCCATCGACGCCGAGGGGTGGCTGCACACGGGCGACATCGCTGTGATGGACGAGGAGGGCTACGTCAACATCACCGGTCGGCTGAAGGACATGATCATCCGCGGTGGGGAAAACATCTATCCGCGGGAGATCGAGGAGTTTCTCTACACAAACCCGAAAATTCTGGACGTTCAGGTGGTGGGGGTGCCGGATCCCGTCTACGGCGAGCAGGTGATGGCCTTCATTCGCCTCAAGCCGGGGGAGACGATGACGGAGGACGAGGTGCGTGCCTACTGCGAGGGGAAGATCGCCCATTACAAGATCCCCAAATACATCAAGTTTGTC
>PKQU01000076.1 GCA_017577925.1 Bacillota bacterium | reverse complement strand
CCGAAGGTGATGAGGCCCTGCGCCGCGTCGGATGCGGCCAGCACAACGCTCGCGGCAACGGCCGCCACACCCAGGGCGCCAAAGACACCAAAACCGGGTACGAACACCTCCACCAACAGGAGCACCACCCCGGCGAAGAACAGGACGAGATGCACCGCGTCGGCAAAGCCAGCCGCCAAATGGCCGAAAAAGTACAAGCCGAGCAGAATCAACCCCGCCACACCGGGCAAACCAAAACCGGGCGTAAGCAGCTCCCACAAGAGCCCGACAAATCCCCCCGCCAACAGGAGGGGCGCAACGTACGGGTGCGTCACCCATCGGGCGATGCGTTCCCCCATCGTTGGCGTGACGGTTACCACCTGGGCCCCCGCCATCCCCATCTTGGCCAGCACCTCGTCGCGCGACGCGGCGAGAACGTCGGCATACCCGAGACGCAGCGCTTCCTGCGCCGTAAGCGAGAGCACCTGGCCCTTTTCCCCCACACCCGGTATCGCCATCTCGGGATCGACCATCGCCCGGGCGATCTGCGGGTTGCGCCCCCTCGCCTGGGCCGCAGCGGCCATCTTCTCCGCCCACGCCGAGACGACCTTGGGACCCGCGGGTCGGCCGGCCCAATCGACCGGTGTTGCCGCGCCCATTGCACTGCCGGGGGCCATGGCAATGTTGTCAGCATTCAGGGCAATGTAGGTCCCGGCGGAGAACGCGTTGTTGACGATGTACGCCACCACCGGTATGGGAGAGGTACGCACGAGATGCCCGATCCGGTCGGCAGCGCCAAGCTTCCCGCCCGGCGTGTCCAGCTCCAGCAGAACAAGGTCGGCGCCCCCTTCTGCCGCCTCGGCCAACGCCCGCTCCAGGTAGGCCGCCAGCCCGCGTTCGATGGCATCGCGCACGGGCACGACATAAACCGTTTTCCCCGTTTCTACCGCCGCGGTTCCCGCCGCCATGTACGCCCACACCAAAAGCATTGTTCCGAGCAGCCACGCGCGTATCGCCCACCGGCGGCTTGTCGTCCGTCGCCCCGCATTCCCCTTCATGTCCTTCCCTCCGCTGGTCGAAGCTTCCTCGCCCCTCTACCTTCGCACACCCGCCTCTCCGTTGCAAGCCCGGCAATCCCATGCAGGCCATACAAAAGGCGCGCCCGGACCTTCTTCCGAGCGCGTGCCCCGCTTCATGACCGCGCCGCCGCCTCCACCGACAGCGGCATGTCGTTACGCACCAGATCGTCGTAGGTCTCGCGCCGCACGACCACCTTGGCCCGACCGTCGCGTACAAAGACGACGGCCGGGCGGCGCAGGCGGTTGTAGTTGCTGGCCATCGAGTAGGTGTACGCGCCGGTGCAAGAGACGGCCAAGAGGTCGCCCGGACGCACCGGAGGCAAGGCAATATCCCAGATCAGCATATCCCCCGACTCGCAGGTTTTCCCGGCAATCGACACCGTTTCCGTCGGCTTTTCCCACCCGCGGTTGGCCAGCATCGCCTCGTAGCGCGCCTGGTAGAGGGCCGGGCGGATGTTGTCGGCCATCCCGCCGTCGACGGCAACATACGTGCGCAGGCCGGGAATCACTTTCACCGCGCCCACCGTGTACAACGTCGTTCCCGCCTCGCCCACGATGCTGCGCCCCGGCTCGAGCCAGATTTCCGGTTCCGGGTATGCCCGCGCACCGCACTCCCGACGCACGGCGGAGACGATCGCCTCCACGTAGGCGGCCACGGGCAGCGGCGCGTCGTTCTCGGTGTAGCGAATGCCGAAGCCGCCGCCGAGGTTGACCACCGCGGCCACGTACCCCGTTTCCGCCCGAACGGCGTCCAGGAACGCCATGACGCGGGAGATGGCCGCGACAAACCCCTCGGTCTCAAAGATCTGGGACCCGATGTGGCAGTGCACGCCCACAAGGGCAAGCGCCGGCGCGCTGAGGGCGCGCTTGACCGCCTCAACGGCCATCCCGCTGCCGATATCAAAGCCGAACTTGGAATCCTCCTGTCCCGTCTGGATGTAGGCGTGGGTGTGGGCCTCCACGCCGGGCGTCACCCGCAAGAGGATGTTCACGCGCTGTCCCCGCTCGCGTGCCATGTCCGCCAGCATGGCCAGCTCGTGGAAGTTGTCCACCACCACGCAACCGATACCCACGTCGAGGGCCATGACCAGCTCCTCGGGCGTCTTGTTGTTGCCGTGAAAGTGGATGCGCTCCGGCGGAAACCCGGCCTTCTGCGCCGTATACAGTTCCCCGTCCGACACCACGTCGAGGGCGAGGCCTTCCTCGGCCACCAACTGGCACATGGCCACGGTGCAAAAGGCCTTGCTCGCGTAGGCCACCTGAAAGCGCGCCCCGGTTTTGCGGAACGCCTCGACAAAGGCGCGGCATTTCTCGCGGATCAGGGCCTCGTCGTAGACGATGAGGGGCGTGCCAAAGGTGCGGGCCAACTCCACGGTGTCGCAGCCGCCGATCTCCAGGTGCCCCTTTTCGTTGATCCGGCTTGTGCCGTGCAGGTGCATCTCGGGTCCTCCCCATCCCTACTTCCTTTGCCTAAAAAGAAAAAGGCAACTCACCTTTACAGTTGCCCGGATTATACCACAGATTCGGCATGCGCTCAATTTGGCGTTTGTCCCCGCGGGCGGCGTTCACGAACCCTTCCCGGAAGGTCATTGGCGGCGGGCGTCCTGCGGGCGCACGATGCTCGGCCGCGTTTTCATCGACGGCACGCTGGTGCGGAACAAAATGGTGCGCAGCGCGGGCCAGTTGAAGGGGATGAGCGGCCACAGGTAGGGGGTGTTGAGGGAGCGGGTCATGGCCAGAACAAAGATGACGAGGGTGACACCGAGGACGAAACCCGGAACCTTGAACAAGAACACCATCAGCAGGAGAAAGAGGCGCACAAGCTTGACGGCCAAGGATAGCTCATAGCTGGGCGTGGCGAACATCCCGATTGCCGCCACGGCCGTGTACAGGATGGTTTCGGGCGCAAACAGGCCGACCTTGATCGCCACTTCGCCGATCAGCACGGCGGCGATGAGCCCCATCGCCGTGGCCAGCGGCGTTGGCGTGTGGACGGCGGCCATACGCATCAGGTCGATGCCGATTTCGGCCAGGATAAACTGGAAGAAAATCGGGATTTCACCGGACTTCTTCGGCCCGATGAAGGCCAGTTCCTTGGGCAACAGCTCGGGGTTGAACACGAACAGGAGCCACAGCGGCAGCAGAAAGATGGACAGGAGAATCCCGATGAACCGGATCCACCGCAAATAGGTGCCCACCACCGGCGTCTGCCGGTACTCCTCGGCGTGTTGCACATGGTGGAAAAAGGTCGTCGGCGCGATGATCACGCTGGGCGACGTGTCCACCAGGACGAGGACGTGTCCCTCGAGCAAATGGCTGGCGGCGACGTCGGGCCGCTCGGTGTAGCGCACCAAGGGGAACGGGTGCCAGTTGCGGCCCACCAGAAACTCCTCGAGGGCTTTTTCGGCCATCGGCAGCCCGTCGACGGTGATGCGGGACAGTTTGTCGCGAATGAGGCGGACCAGTTCCGGGTCGGCAACATCCTTCAGGTACGCGAGGCAGACATCGGTTTTCGAGCGTTCCCCGACCTGGACCAGCTCCATGCGCAAGCGCTCGTCCCGGACGCGTCGGCGGATCAACGCGGTATTGAACACCAGCGTTTCGGTGAAACCGTCGCGCGACCCGCGAACCACCCGCTCAGTGTCGGGCTCCTCGGGTTGGCGGGCCGGATAGTGGCGCGCGTCAACGGCCAAGGCGGTCTGCTCGCCGTCGATGAGCACCACCAGGTGGCCGGCCAGCAGCTTGTCTACCACCTCGTCCATGCGGCGCAATTCCTCGACCTGCGGATGGGTCAAGTACTTGCGGAATATGCGCGTGAGCACCTGTGGGACCAGCTCTTCCCGCTTTACCCGCGAAAGCTCGCGCAGCATTTCCACCACAACCATGTTGTCGGCAAAGCCGTTGAGAAAGTAGAGCGCCAGCTTCTTCTCCCCTACCGAAATCTCCCGAACCCCGATGTCAAAGCTCACCCCGATGTCGAGGCGTTCCTTCAAGTATGCCTGGTTGACCGCCAGCCTTCGGTGAACGGGGGCGTTTTCCCCCTTGGAAGCAGACGTTCCCTTCTCCTCATCCACCATCGCAATCCCCCCGCGTCAAGAGAGACTCAACCGCGTTGCGTCCCACGGGCTCGCCGCCCGGTGGTCCGCACCACAGTCGGCACACCGCGCCTTACCCCTTGGGCCGGAACAGCAGGGCGCTGAGGAAACCGAAGATGATGGCGGCAGAGATCCCGGCACTGGTCACTTCAAAGATCCCGGTAATGATCCCGATGATCCCGTTCCGCTCGGCCTCCGCCAACGCCCCGTGAACGAGGGCGTTGCCAAAGCTGGTGATCGGCACCGTCGCGCCGGCCCCGGCAAAATCGATCAGTGGCTCATACAGCCCCACGCCATCGAGTATGGCTCCGGCCACCACCAAGATGCTCATCACGTGGGCCGGGGTGAGGGAAGTCAGGTCCATGAGCAACTGGCCGATGACGCAGATGAGCCCGCCCACGACAAAGGCCGTTACATACTCCATTCACGCTCCCTCCTCGGCAGCCGCCACCCGCTCCAGGGCTACGGCATGGGCGATACACGGGATCGATTCGCCTTGCTGGTAGGTGATGGGGCTCAGCAACGCACCCGTGGCCACGACGAGCACGCGACGGTATGTGCCGCTGTTCAGCCCCTTGACGATGTGGCTGTAGGTGACCACGGCGCTCGACGCGCATCCACTGCCACCGGCAAACACGCCCTGTTCCGGGCTATAGATCATCAGGCCGCAATCGCGGTGCACCGCCCCAATGTCGTACCCCATTTCGGCGAGCAGCTCCCGCACCAGAGGCGTACCCACGCTGGCCAGGTCACCCGTGACAATGAGGTCATAATCCTCCGGCGTACGCGCCGTGTCGCGGAAATGGGTCGCGATGGTGTCGGCGGCGGCGGGCGCCATGGCCGACCCCATGTCGAAGGGGTCCTTTTGCTGCCAGTCGACCACCCTGCCGATGGTGGCGTGGGTGATGCGCGGCCCGCCTATCCCCTTGCCCACGACGGCGGCCCCGGCACCGGTTACCGTCCACTGCGCATACGGAGGCTTTTGACCCCCATACTCAGTCGGGTACCGGTACTGCTTCTCCGCCGTGCAGTTGTGGCTGGAGCAGGCGGCCACGGCATAGGTAGCGTAGCCGGCGTTGACCAGTGCGGCGGCGATGGCAAGCGACTCCATGGACGTCGAGCACGCCCCGTACACGCCCAGAAAGGGAAACTGCAGGCTCCGCGTCGCAAAGGTTGCCGAGATGATCTGGTTCAGCAGATCGCCGGCGACGATGACATCGATTTCCTCATTGGCCAGGGCGCCCTTGTCAATGGCGGTCTGGACGGCCATCTCCAAAAGCTTCCGTTCCGCCCTTTCCCACGTCTTCTCCCCGAGGTACAGGTCGTCAAACACGAGATCGAATTCTCCGGCCAAGGGCCCCTGCGCCTCTTTTGGCCCGACCGCCACGGCGCTGGAGACGATGCGCACGTCCCCGGTGAACTGCCACGTCTGGCGACCGAGCCGCACCCGCCCGTCGCGCACGGTTATCCCCCCATCCCGACTACAAGGGTGCGAATCAGTCCCACAACAAAGGCAGCCACCACGCCGAACACGATGACCGACCCGGCAAGTTTAAACATGTTGCTGCCAACGCCGAGTACGTACCCTTCGGCGCGGTGCTCGATGGCCGCCGAGGCGATGGAGTTGGCAAACCCCGTGACGGGGACCGCTGTACCCGCACCGGCGAACTGCCCGATCTTGTCGTATACGCCGAGTCCCGTCAGCATGGCCGACAGGAAAATCAGTGTGGCCACCGTCGGATTCCCCGCCGTCCGCTCGTTAAAGTCAAAGAAGTACATGTAGAAGTTTTGGATCGCCTGCCCGAAGGCGCAGATGAGTCCGCCAACGAGAAAGGCCTTCACCCCATTGCGCGCGACGGGCGGCTTGGGCTTGACCTCCTTCACCCGTTGCTGGTACCGTTCAATGCGCAGTCGCTGCTGACGCAGGGCGTCGGAAGTTTGCGGAACCTTCATCAGCCCACTCCCTCCTGCGGTCAATGGTCTACCCTTTAGCCTGCAACGGCCAGCGGGCCGCTATGTCCCGGCAACCCATTCAAGTTGTTTTCTCAAATACCATCCATTGGAACAGGGAACCGAACACTTTTCCCAACACCAAGGCCATGAGCAGTATGAGGATGCGATCCACCATGAACACGCGCTTGGCCAGGATGGGCAGCACGTTGAGCACCTCCGTCAGCGCGGCGGCCAGGAGGCCGATAAAACAGCCGGCAAACAATCCGTACACCCCCGCGAGCCACGTCGGTGCGTGCAGGGAAATCCCGGAAAAGTCCACCCATGTGCAGAACAGGGCCCCGCTGATAATGGCCCCCTCAAACCCGTGGACGAAGCGTTGCGCACGGCTGAACTGCGCCAGGCGCGGAATGACGTCCAGCACCGTCAGGAAGGCGACGAAGCCACTGCCCACGGCGATGCCCCCGCCCAGCCCGATCAGGACCAACAGCAAATGGGCCATCATGGGTCATCCCGCTCCCGTCGGGCCCGTTCGTTGGCAATCACATACTGGTCCAGGTTTTGCTGGTACAGGAACATCTCTACCTCGAGCGGGCTTGGTTCCTCGTTCAGCTTCTTGCGGAACAGGTGATTGAAAAAAAGCACCATGCCCACACCAATGCCGATGGAGTAGGGAATCTGCAGGACGAGCGGATCGGACTTGTATTCCCCGGTGATCAGGAAGTATAACCGCCGGTGGACCTCCTCCATGCTCACGTCGGCGTGGAAGTTCATGATCGCCAGCCCCGACCCCACAAACAGCAGGATCCATGTGAGGGCCACAAACACAAGATGCGGCTTGCGCCGGTCGTACAAGACCTCGATGATCGTCTCCGTCGGCCCCACGGGCACCACGTCGACATTCGGCAGGCGGCGCTGAATCGCGTCGATCACGTGCATCACGTCGATGACCACCAATTGCCCGTCGGACATCTGGATCGGATAGATCGGCAACAGGCGAATCGCGCGGATGATCGCCGGATCGCCCACAAAGGTGCACACGTCACCCACCCTGACCACTGCCTGCGGACGAACGTAGATTCGTTCTTTCATGGAAACATACAGCGTAGCGTTTGCGGATGCCATGGCCATCCCTCCCGCTTTGGGCTTAGTATGCCCGACCGCGACCGGGCGCGACAGCTCGCCGTTCTTGTCGAATCTGGAAGGATGCGCCTTCGTTTTGTGCAGAAACAGCAATATCCTGAAGGGCACCGCGGCACGGCACAAAAAAAAACGAGACGGCGGTGCGTCCGCCATCCCGTGCGCTAGGGCGTCATTTCGTCGCGAATTTTTTGCAAAATGCGCTTCTCAAGCCGTGAAACTTGCACCTGGGAAATGCCGAGGCGCTCGGCCACCTCGGACTGCGTGTAGTCCTTGTAGTACCGGAGGTATACGATGAGCCGTTCCCGTTCGTCCAGTTTCCGGATGGCCTCCTGCAGGGCCAGCTTGTCGAACCAACCCTCCTCGTTTCCGTCGGCGAGCTGGTCCATCAGCGTAATCGGGTCGCCCTCGTTTTCGTACACCGTCTCGTGAATCGACGCCGGCGCGCGACCCGCCTCCTGGGCAAACACCACTTCCTCCGGCGTCATGCCCAGCGCCTCGGCCAGCTCGCCCACCGTCGGCGTCCGCCCGAGGGCCTTCGTCAAATCGTCCTTTTTGCGGCGAATGCGCTGCGCCGCCTCCTTGAGCGAGCGGCTCACCTTCACCGAACCGTCGTCGCGCAAAAAGCGCTGGATCTCGCCGATGATCATCGGCACGGCATAGGTGGAAAACTTAACGTCGTAGGACAGGTCGAATTTGTCCACCGCCTTGAGGAGCCCAATGCACCCGATTTGAAAGAGGTCGTCGGCCTCATACCCGCGCCCGAGAAACCGCTGCACAACCGACCACACCAAGCGGACGTTGGCTTCCACGAGCCGGTTGCGCGCTTCCGTGTCGCCCGCCTGGCTGCGGGCAATCAGCGCGCGGACCTCCTCGTCCGTCAACTGCGGATTCGGTTCACGCACGTCCACGCTCATCCGCTCGTCTCCTTCATTGGCGCACGGCGGCGGGGTGGGTGGAAAGCTGCTTGACGAGGCGGACGCGAGTGCCCTTGCCGGGTGCCGACGTGACGGTCAGCTCGTCGACGAAATTTTCCATAATCGTAAAGCCCATGCCGGATCGCTCCAGTTCCGGCTTGGTGGTGAACAGGGGCTGGCGGGCCTGCTCGATGTCGGCAATGCCCACGCCGTCGTCCTCGACGACGATCTCCACGCGGCTGCCTTCCACTGTCACATGGATACGCACGATGCCGTCGTCGCGGCCTTCGTACCCGTGGATGATGGCGTTGGTTACCGCCTCCGAGACGACGGTCTTGATTTCCATGAGCTCCTCCAGGGTGGGGTCGAGCTGCGACAGGAAGGCGGCCACCGCCACGCGAGCGAAGGACTCGTTCTCGCTCCGGCTGGCAAAGGACAGACACATGAAGTTCGTTTTCACCGTCACGCCACCCCCAACGCGTGCAACGCTTCCCGCTCACTCTCTTCGATGCGCAGGATCTTAAACAGTCCGGACAGCTCAAAGAGGCGATAAATGGTGGGATGGATGGAACAGACGACCATCTCCCCGCCCATCTGGGCGACCCGCTTATAGCGTCCCAGGATCACCCCGAGGCCGGAGCTGTCCATAAACGTAAGGTCGGCCAGGCTGAGGACAATGCTGCGGATGTTCTCACGGTTCATGATCGCGTCCACCTGCTCCCGCAGCGAGTCGGCCGTATGGTGGTCCAGTTCCCCCGCCAAGCGGATGATCAGCACGTCACGTCTTGTCTCCAACTCCACATGCAATCGCATCGCTCCCTCTCCTTTCCCATCGTTCACCCATCTCTTCTCTGCCTACAGGCCCAGTTCCTGCCCTTCGACGAAAGTACAAAAAAATCGAGAAGCCTTGTCGAAAACGGCTTCTCGAATGCACGCGTTTCGCCA
>PKQU01000260.1 GCA_017577925.1 Bacillota bacterium | reverse complement strand
GCATAAACCCCATGACGTACTGGCTGTAGACCAGCAGCAAGAAAAACACCACCAACGCACCCACGCCGATCATCAACCAAATCTTTTCGTAGCGGTGCATTTCCATCTGCGGTCCCTCCTTCCCATATGGCGCCTACAGCGATAGATAAAGGAAATAAACGACCAGCCAGCTCACAACAATGAAGGCACCGAGCAGTATTGCAAAGACAAACGTCCCCTTCACCGATACGTTCCCCTCTTGCGGCACTGCCTTCGTTTCCACCGAGGGCGGTGCATCGCTACGCTTTTTCGACATATCCGGCCCTCCTTCGTGGTGATCGGAAACTGACCCACAGGGAACCGCGGAGGGCAATGGTTTTCAATTTTTCGATTCTTGTTCGCCAACGCTGCCCTCCGGGCCGCCTCGTGGTTGAGGAGGAATGTGTCTCCCGTTCTTCAACAGAATAACCGGTTTCCGGCACACCTATACTTCATTCCCACTAAGCCACCAGACAATCCCAGAACAACGCGAGCGGCATGCTCCGGCCAATCGCCGTACCGGAACCGGCTGCTTTCGGGAGCGAAGTCGAGAATTCGGTCCCCGGTTGCCCACAAAAAAAAAAACGAGGCCCCGGGCAACATCCCAGGGCCAACCGGTTTCACCGTGCTGCCGATGGTTTCTCCACTGACCCCATACGCCGGGTTTGCCATCAATGCGCTTCCGCCTGCGCCTTCTCTCCCCCTTGCTCCCACGCCGGCGGCACATAGGCGCACGACGGGTCGCTGGCCAACGGGTCGCCGGTGACAGCATACGCCCGCGCCCGCGAACCGCCGCAGATGGTACGGTACTCGCATACCCCGCACTTCCCTTTGAGCCGCTCCGGATCGCGCAGGGCAACAAAAGTAGGATGGTGGCGGTAGATGTCGGCCAGGGGCCGCTCGCGCACATTGCCGCACACCAGAGGCAGAAAGCCGCTCGGACACACCTCGCCGATATGGGAGATAAAAACAAAGCCGTTGCCGTCATTGACGGCGCGCGGGGCCCGCAGCTCGCGCTGACGCCCGGCCAGCCAGGGCGGTAGGCCTGACGGTTCGTTCCTGTCCGGACCGCCGGTTACGCCTTCGGCCGCGGCAGGCCCCCGCGAGTCGTTCGACAGGGCGCCGGTCGGCCCAGTAGAAGGCGGCGAGGTGGGCGCCAGTCCACCCGGCGCACCGTTCCGCGCCTTCGCCTTGGCCCGCTGGAGCACCACACGGCGGTAGTGGGGAGCCGCCGTCGCCTTGATGTCAAATGGCACCCGCTCGGCCAAGTCGGCCAGCCAGTGGAACACCCGCTCATGCTCCTCGGCGGAGATCATGTCCGCCAGCTTGCCCCGTCCCGTGGGAACGAGGAAAAAGACACTCCACATCACCACGCCCATTCCTTCGAGGAGCCGGGCAATGTTCGGCAGGTCGTCGAGGTTGTACCGGCTGACGGTGGTGTTGATCTGAAGAGGCATACCCAGCCGGCGCAGGGTTTCGATCGCGCGCATCGTCAAATCGAAGGAGCCCCGCGTACCGCGGAAGGCGTCGTGGATCTCGGCCGTCGACCCGTCGAGGCTGAACGCCCAGCGGTCAAGCCCGATTTCCTTGGCCTGGCGCATCGCCTTTTCCGTCACCCGCGGCGTGGCGCTGGGCGTAAGGGAGACGATCAGGCCCTGCTCTTTGGCGTATTCGGCCAACGCAAACAGGTCCTCGCGCATCAGCGGGTCACCGCCGGTGAAGACTAAGAGAGGAGCGCCCAGGTCGCGAATCTGGCGGATGAGGGCCTTGCCCTCTTCCGTCGAGAGCTCGCGCGGATCGCGACGGTATTGCGCCTCGGCCCGGCAGTGCAGGCACTTGAGGGCACAGGCGCGGGTCACTT
>PKQU01000259.1 GCA_017577925.1 Bacillota bacterium | reverse complement strand
GTCGCGGCGGATGCGCTCCAAAAGCGCCGCGCAGCCGGCGTGGATCAGCTCATACACCTCGTCGAAGTTGCCGGTGTAGTACGGATCGGGAACGTCGGCCACAGGGGCGTCCGGCACCAGGTCGAGCAGGCGAAACACCTGCGGCTGCTTGGTCCGCCCGGGACGATGGAGATCCAGCATGCGGACCACCTCCCCCTGGTTCTCCGCGTCCATGGCCACGATGTAGTCGAAGCGCTCGGCGTCGTCCGGTACCACCTGTCGGGCGCGGATGCCCCGCCAGTCGATGCCGTTTTGGTCGAGAACGCGCCGCGTCCCTTCGTGGGGCGGCTCACCCACGTGCCAGTGGCCGGTACCGGCCGAATCGACCTCCACCACGCCGTCAAGCCCCGCTTCCTTCACCATGTGACGGAATACCGCCTCGGCCATCGGCGAGCGGCAGATGTTGCCCAGGCAAACGAACAGCACGCGGATCATGCGTCCATCCCTCCCGTATGCAGGATCGAGCACACCAGCCAACCCGTGCGGTCAGCCAACACCATCGGGGGCCTCGAGGACCCCGATAGGCACCCGCCCGATATTGTACCATGCCGGCTCCGGGTACGTGCCCCTGGTACCGGCGGTTTCCACATCGATCTCGCGTTTCCGGGCTATAATGGGACAAGACGAACCGCGTTCGGCGCCCCAAGCATCGGGCACCGGCAAAGGAGGGGTTTCCATGCGCACCGCGCTTGTCGTCGGCCTGTTGCTGGTCATGGCCGCCTTCGCCGTCTACCAGAGCGCCACCCCGCCGGAGGAGGAGGCTTCGTCCGGTCCGCCTTCCCACGCGACGCCATCCGGAACCGCCACGGCAGAGGAAAAGCCGGCCATCGGTTTTCGTGCGCCGGCGTTTCGGCTTCCGACCCTCGAGGGCCAGGAAAGCGTCTTCCCGACGGGGGGTAGGCCGGCGGTTATCAATTTCTGGGCGTCGTGGTGCGGGCCGTGCGCGCGAGAAGCGCCCGATCTGGTCAAGCTCTACGAAACGTACAAGAACCGGGTGGATTTTTACGCCGTCAACCTGACCGACACCGACGACCTGGAGGATGTGCATACGTTCGTTCGGGCTCACGGGTTTTCCTTGCCCGTCCTCCTGGACGAGAAGGGTTCGGTGGCGAACCGGTATGCGGTGCAGGCCGTGCCCACCACGTTCTACGTCAATTCGGACGGCATCATTGTCGACGTGGTGCTCGGTGTCGTGCCCTACGCGGAGATGGAACGGCGCGTCAAGCGGGCACTGGGAGAGTGAAGGACGTTCGTGAGGCGGAACCGGGCTGCCACGAGGCGGCCGGGCTCCGCCTTTTTTGTCCCGGACGGTGAAGGGGCGACAAGCCCTTGCGGATTTCGGGGAAACGCGGTACGATAGGCGAAAGAATATTCATATTCGGAACGCTCATTCCGAATTTCGGAACAATCGCGCACATCCGCCGATCAGCGGGGGAGGTAAGGCATGCCGGAAAACGTCACGTCGAAGAACGTCACGCTGGTGCGGGCGATGCGGGTGCTCGATCTGTTCCGGGATCACGAACAACTGTCCCTTTCGGAAATTACCGCACGGTCGGGTCTCCCCAAGACCACCGTCTTCCGCATGGTCAGCGCCCTGGTGGACATGGGCTTTCTCACCCGCGATGCAGGCGGGGCATATCGCCTTGGCCTGCGGTTTCTGGAGTTCGGATGGCTTGTGGCCGAACGCCTCGACCTGCGCCGTGTGGCCCTTCCCGTCATGCAGGCGCTGCGCGACGAGGTGGGCGACGCGGTTAACCTGGTGGTACGCGACGGAACGGAGGCCATTTACATCGAGAAGGTGGAGGCGCTTCACCCCGTGCGCGTGTACACGCGCATCGGCCGCCG
>PKQU01000075.1 GCA_017577925.1 Bacillota bacterium | reverse complement strand
CCCGCAGCGCGGCCTCCCGCATGAGGGCGACCGGCGCCGCACGGCCGGTCCACCGTTCAAAGGCCAAGGCCCCCTGGTAAACCAGCATGCCCAACCCGCCGTGGGTGATGAGCCCCCGCGCCTCGGCCTCGCGCAAGAGGCGCGTCTTCAGCGGACGGTACACGAGGTCGCTCACCAGAAGACCGTCATGCAGCCATTCCGGTGGAAGCGGCGTCTCGTCCACGCAGGGCGCCATGCCCACCGACGTCGTGTTGACGAGCAGCGTCGCCTCGCGCACGGCGTCGGCCAGCCGCTCAGGGGGCACTGCCCAGGCGTCAGCGTACGGTGCCACGTGCGCCGCCAGTTCCACGGCCTTCTCCGGCGTTCGGTTGGCGATGGCAATGCGCGATGCACCGCACCTGGCCAGGCTGACGGCCACCGCCCGCGCCGCCCCACCGGCACCGAGGATGAGCACCCGCTGCGCGGCGAGGTCCACACCCGTCTCCTCGACCAGGGAACGCACGTATCCGCGCCCGTCGGTATTGGTGCCCAAAAGGCGTCCATCCGCCTCCACGATCACTGTATTGACCGCCCCAACGGCCCGCGCCTCCTCGTCGAGGTCGTCGAGGAGAGGCACGATGGCCACCTTGTGCGGGATCGTCACGTTGACCCCACGAAACGACAGGGCACGCAGGGCCCGCACCGCATCGACCAGCCGCTCGGGGGGGACGGGAAAGGCCATGTAGCGCAAATTCAGGCCCAAGGCCTCAAAGGCGGCATTGTGCATGGCCGGCGACAGGGAATGGCTGACCGGGTAACCAAAGAGTCCAACCAGGCGGGTTTCGGCGGTAATGGTCATCGCACATCGCCCCTCCCCTGCCGTCTTACCGGCGCATCTTTCACATCTTGCCAGTTACTGCGAGGTTCGCGGCGTAATGCCCTGCCTCCGCTCACGATGAGCCCGCCGCACCCCGCACTTCGCGAATCCGCCGCAGGTGCTCCTCATAGGTCTTGCTGAACACGTGCGAGCCGTCCGGGCGGGCGACGTAGTAGTAAAAGTCGTGCTGCTCGGGATGGAGCGCCGCCTGCAGCGCGTCCCGTCCCGGCGCGGCAATGGGTCCCGGTGGCAAGCCCGGGTAGCGATAGGTATTGTACGGCGAGTCGATCTTGAGATCCTCATAGAGCAGCCGTTCTTTGTGCGTCCCCAGCGCGTACTGCACGGTGGCGTCGATCTGCAGCTTCATGCCCTTCTTCAGACGATTGTAGATGACCCCCGCGATGCGCCGCCGCTCCTCGGGGCGTTTGGCCTCCCGCTCTACCATCGACGCAATCGTCACCACCTCATGCAGGCGGTGGGGGGGAATGGCCAGCTCCCGAACCACCCGGTCAAAGCGCTGGCGCATCAGCGCAACCAAGTCGTTTGCATCGTCGCCCTTTAACAGGCGGTAGGTATCCGGGTACAGGTAGCCCTCAAGCCGCCGGTTTCCGGGAGGGAGCTTCCCTTCCACGCCTGCGGGAGGCTTGGCCGCCGCCAGGGCTTGAAAAAATGCCGCTCGGTCGGCAATGCCCAGTTCGGCCACGCGGTTGGCGATCTGTTCCAGGGTCCATCCTTCGGGAATGGTCACCGTCACCCACTCACGAACGGTTCGACCTTCGGCAAGCAAGGCGATCAGCTGGCCCACCGACAGGTTGGCCGGGATGTCGTACGTGCCCGCCTTCAGCGGTTTGTCGGCCGCCCGCCACCGAAAGTAGGCCGCGTTGCGCACCAACCCTTCCGCCTCGAGGTAGTCGGCAATGCGCGCCGTGCTCCAGCCCGGTTCGATGGTAATCCGTTTGGCCGGATTTTGTGGGTATTCCAGGGCCGCCCACGCCCCTACGGCCAACAGGACGGCAAGAACCGCCACGCCCAACCACACGCGGAGCCCGCTCATCCTCGCACCGCTCCTTGCCCTCTAGATCAAGGCGCGACGCAACCCGACCCCGACGCCGCGTGGGGCGTACACGTCCACAAGGGCGCCCGTCCCCCGCACCGAGACCCAGCCAAGTCCAGAGATGACGATGTCCACCGGATCCGGGGGCACCTCGAAGGTGTGGCGAACCCACGGCGGCAGGCGCTGCCAATCGCTGCCCCGCGGAGGCGACAGGAGCCCTCCACGATGCCGCTCGTACAGCGCGTCGGCATTGGCCAGCTTGGTGCGGTGAATGCGCAGGCGGTTGGACACGTAGCAGACAAAGGATTGCCGCTCACCGCGCACGAAATCGAGCCGTGCCAGGCCGCCAAAGAACAGCGTCTGCTGGTCGTTGAGCTGATACACCCGCGGGCGCAGCGTTTCCTCCGGGATGAGGATCTTAAGGTCCTGCGGGGACACCATGTTGCTGATCTGCTGTTCGTTCACGATGCCCGGCGTGTCATAAAGCCGGCGCCCGTCGCCCAGCGGGATCTCGATGACGTCAAGGGTCGTGCCCGGGAATCGGGACGTGGTGATGGGGCGCCGCGTGCCTACGCCATAGAGGGAGAGCAGGCGGTTAAGGAACGTCGACTTGCCGACGTTGGTCACCCCGATCACATACACGTCCCGTCCGGCGCGCAGCTCCTCGATGGCCTCCGCCACCGCTTCGAGGCGCAGCCCTTTCTTTCCGCTGCACAGCTCGATGCGCGTCGGGATCAGGCCCAGTTCCCGCGTCATCCCTTCCAGCCACAGCCGCACCTTTTGCCAATTCGTCTGACGGGGCAAGAGGTCCACCTTATTGCCCACGAGGAGAATGGGATTGTCACCGGTATAGCGCGCCACGTCGGGAATCCACGTCCCGTTGACGTCAAACAGGTCAACCAGCTTGACGACGAGGGCGTCGGTCTGTCCGATCCGCTCCAGGATGCGCGCAAACTCCTCCGCTTCCAGCCGAACGGTCATCACTTCGTTGTAGTGGGTAATGCGGAAACAGCGCTGACAGGTGACCTCCTCCCGCTCCGCAAGCACCTGGGCGGGAACGTAACCGGGTCGGGTCTCGTCCTCCGACTGCAGCACTGCCCCGCATCCGGGACAAATCCGTTTTCCCTGCTTCATCGCGTCTCCTCCCACTTGAGCCAGCCGTTGCGTCGCATCCAGCGAAAGACAATCCGTTCCAACTTGCGATTGATGCGCGTCCCGAAGCTCTCTTTACCGGAGAGGGGAAGCACCAAGATGGTGGCCAGTCCCATGCGCTTTCCTCCCAGCACGTCGGTAAACAGCTGGTCGCCGATCACGACGACCTGCGGGATGTCCAACTGCAACATGCGCAGCGCTTTCAAAAACGCGCTGCGCATCGGCTTTCGGGCACGATGGATGTAGGGGATGCCGAGGGGATCGGCAAACGCGGCCACGCGGGTGCGGGTGTTGTTGGACACGATGACCACGCGAAACCCGCGGTCTTGTACGTGTTTTAGCCACGCCACCAGCCGCGGCGTGGCCTGCGGCCGATCGGCTTCCACCAGCGTGTTGTCCAGATCGGTAATGATCCCGCGAATCCCTGCGTTCCACAAGGCGTCAAGGTCAATCTGAAACACGCTGTCCACGTACCAATCCGGAACGAGCCGTTGGAGAAGCACCCGCTCACCTCAACCGGAAAAATTCCCCGAACGATTCGTTACGGCCACTACTATATCATACTTCCCCATTTCCGTGCAGACTCGATTGGAAAATCCCCTCATTCCCGTTCCGCTTCCGTCTCTTTCCGCTTGTTGCGCCCCTGTTTGTACAGGGCCTGATACAATTTCATGAGCGCCCGCTTTTCAATGCGCGACACATAGGAACGGGAAATGCCCAGTTCCTTGGCGATCTCCCGCTGCGTCTTCTCTTCCTCGCGCACCAGTCCGAAGCGGTGAAGAATCACCTCGCGCTCCCGGGGGTCGAGGGAATCGAGGTGCGCATAAATCTGGTCCTTCTCCATCTCGAACTGCACCGCGTCGACGACTTCGTCCATCTCGGTGCCGAGAATGTCCGCCAGGGTGATCTCGTTGCCCTCCTTGTCCTGGCCGATGGGGTCGTGCAACGAGACTTCCCGACGCGTCTTTTTTAGGGAACGGAGATACATGAGGATTTCATTTTCGATACAGCGAGCCGCATATGTGGCCAATTTTGTTCCCTTGTCCATCTGATAACTTTCAATTCCCTTTATCAACCCGATTGTGCCGATGGAAATCAGGTCCTCGGTCTCCTCACCCGTGTTTTCAAACTTCTTTACGATATGGGCTACCAGGCGCAGGTTGTGCTCGATTAGCTTGTTGCGCGCCTCCCGGTCCCCTTCGGCCATCCGGCGCAAGTACAGGGCCTCTTCTTCCTCGCTCAGGGGTTGAGGAAAGGCATTGTTCTTGATGTACGACACAAAGAACAACAGATCTTTCAAGAGCAAAACCAACCCGCCAAACAGACCGAACACACCCAGCCACCTCCCCGGTGCGACGGATGGTGCTACTTTATGTGGCTGGGCATCTGTCCGTGTCTGTCCTACAGCATACAGTTTGACTGTATGGTTTGGGTGAGGGTATACTGAAAGGGAAGACCGCTCAAAGCGGGAGGTGAAACCCATGGGGAACGGAGACTCTACCGCATCGGCGAGCTGGCCCGCCAATCGGGGCTCAGCGTGCGCACCATCGACTACTACACCCAGATCGGTCTCTTGAGCCCCGTCCGGCGAAGCCCGTCGAACTACCGCTATTACGGGGACGACGCCCTGATCCGCCTGCGGTGGATTGAGCGACTCAAGGCGGAAAAGTACACGCTGGAAGAAATCCGCGAGTGGCTGAATGAAATGGATCACCTGCTGCAGGAGGGCAACCTCCGCAACCTGGCCCAGCGAATGGAAGAGGTGTTGGCCTCCCTGGAGCAAGCCAAAAAGGAGCTGGCCAAACTCACACCGGCCCTCTCCCATCTGCAAAGCCAGGATCACGGTCACGCGGCCAAACAGTTTGCCGCGCGGGCCATGTCCACGCTTCAAGGCATGCTCGTGCTCTTGAGCAACTCCCCGCCGCCGGTGTAGAGCTGCGGCTTCCGGAGTCGACAACAGGGGAACACAAAAACATTTGGTAGATGGAGGGCGAACTCGATGTTCTTCCATCCTATGGATATCCTGATTTTTGCCGCCTTTGGCCTTTCGCTGTGGGCGCAGTTTCGCGTGCAGGGCAACTTCCGCCGCTGGCACAGTGTTCCGGCCGCATCGGGCCTGACCGGGGCCGAGGCGGCACGCATCCTGCTGGACCGCAACGGTCTCTACAACGTGCCCGTGGAACCGGTGCCCGGTCACCTGACCGACCATTACGATCCCATCCACCGCGTTGTGCGCCTGTCGGAGGACGTGTATTACGGGCGGAGCATTGCCGCGCTGTCGGTTGCCTGCCATGAGGTGGGGCATGCCATCCAGCACAAGGTTCGCTACCCAATGTTGGTGCTGCGCCACCGCATGTTCCCGGTGGTCAACTTCAGTGCGTCGCTGGCCCCGCTGTTCCTGTTGGGCGGTTTTCTGCTGCAATGGGCCAACCTGATCGGCCTGGGCATCGTGCTCTTCTCCGCGGCCGTGGCCTTCCAGCTTGTCACCCTTCCCGTGGAGTTCAACGCCAGCAGCCGCGCGAAAAAGCTGATGCTGCAAGAAGGATTTATTGCCCGCGGTGAAGAAAAGGGTGTTGACAAGGTGCTCAGTGCGGCGGCCCTCACGTATGTGGCCGCAACCCTGGTTGCTGTGCTGGAATTGGTGAAGTATGTCATGATCTTTACCCAGGTCAACCGTGAAGAATAATGGAAGAACGACGAGAATATCGGGTGGAATAACCCGAACTCCATTCGCCTGCACGGCAACCGGAACGTTTGGGAAAGGGGGGTGTGCCCTTCCCCCTTGTTCCGGGGAAGGGCGTTAACACCTTGGAAAGTCCGAGTTTCCTTACCGTCCTGTTCAACCTTCTTGTGGTGTTCCTGCTGGTGCTCTTGAACGGGTTCTTTGTTGCCGCCGAGTTCGCCATCGTCAAGGTGCGCCAGTCGCGCCTCCTCCAGCTGGCCAATGAAGGAAACCGCAAGGCGCGCTACGCCCAGCACGTCACGAATCACCTCGACGCCTACCTCTCCGCTTGCCAGCTGGGCATTACGCTGGCCTCCCTGGGCTTGGGGTGGGTAGGTGAGCCGGCCATCGCACGCATGATCGAGCCCGTTCTCGAGCCGCTTGGCGTCCCGTCGATGGCCGTGCACTCCATCTCGTTCGTCATCGCGTTCTCCTTCATCACGTTCCTGCACATCGTGCTCGGCGAGCTGGCGCCCAAGTCGATTGCCATCCGCAAGGCGGAACCCGCCACGCTGTGGCTGTCTCCGCCGCTCATGCTCTTCTACAAGGTGATGTATCCGGCAATCTGGTTCTTGAACGGGACGGCGAACGCCTTTTTGCGGCGCATCGGCATTGAACCGGTCGACGAGCTCCAGCAGGCCCACACGGAAGAGGAGATCCGCATCCTCGTCAAGCAGAGCCATCAGCGCGGACTCATCGATCAGACGGAACGCGTGCTCGTCGACAACGTCTTCGAATTTTCCGAACGCTTGGCCCGCGAGGTGATGGTGCCGCGGACCAAGATGGTTGTCTTGTACCTGGAGGATTCCTTTGAGGAAAACCTCAGCATCGCCCGCGAAACGCGCCATACCCGTTACCCGGTGGCCGAAGAGGACAAGGACAACATCATCGGCTTTGTCCATGTTTCGGACTTGTATGCCGAAGCCCTGAAACCGGGCAGCGAGAAGAGCCTAAAGCCGCTGATCCGCCCGATCCTGACCGTTCCGGAGTCGATGGAACTCAGCCAAGTGCTCCGGCTGATGCAGAAAAAGCGGGTGCACATGGCCATTGTCGTCGACGAATACGGTGGGACGGCGGGGCTGCTCACCCTCGAGGACATCCTCGAGGAAATCGTGGGCGACATTCAGGATGAGTTTGACAACGAACGGCCCTTGTGGGAAAAGAAAGGCGACGTGTATTCCGTCGACGGACGCGTGCTGATCGAGACGGTAAACGAGCTGCTTTCGCTGGACATCGAGAACGAGGAAGTGGATTCCATCGGCGGATGGGTGTATACCCGTCTGGAAGGGGCGCCGGAAGTCGGGAAGACGGTGGTGTACGACAACGTGCTGTTTGAGGTGGCAGAGATGGATCGCCTGCGCATCTCCCGCTTGAACATCAGGCGCCTGCCGGAGGCGACCGACTCCAACGCAGCCGACGCCGCCGTGAAAGCCCCGGTGGAACAGCGGTAAGCCTGCCGTCTAGACGACATCAAAATAGACAAACAGGTACACCCACACCGCAAACGCGAGGGCCACGAGCAGCGCGCCGATAATTATGGTCGCAAAGAGGGCAAACAGGCATCCCGTCGTCCGGAAAAGCTCCTTCCACATCGCCGGCAGCACAAGCAGGATGAATCCCAAAAACACCGCCAGAAACGGGCCCAAAAAGAGCAGCTCTTCAAAGATCACGGACACCCCTCCCGGCCTGCGGAAGTCCCGTGTTAGGGTATGCCGCAGGGGCCCGGGCGGTTATTTTTTTGCCGCCAGTACCTCCATCACCTCGCCAAACAGGCGCGTCGCCTGGTTTTCGCCTTCCAGGGGCTGGCCGCGCACCAGCACGGCCACCGCGTAACGCGGCTCCTGCACAGAACCAAATCCCACAAACCAGTGGTGATTCACCCGGCGTTGGCCCAGGACGGCTTGGGCCGTTCCGCTTTTTCCGGCCAGTTTCCACGGATGAGCGGCCAGCGCCTTGCCCGTCCCCTCTTCGACCACCCCGCGCATGAGCTTGCGCAGCCGGTAGGCTGTATACGGCGAAATGCCCGGCGCTTCGGGGAGTCGCTGCTTGGCGAACGCGGCGAAGGACGTGCCGGTTTGGTAGCGCAGTTCCGTCGCCACCCGCACCGCGGCGGGTGTACCCCCATTGAGGAGCGTGACCACCAGATTCGCCGCTGACAGGGGCGTCAGGCGCACATCGCGCTGGCCGATGGCCGTCTGAACGAGCACCCCCTCATCCGCCGAATCCTCCGGACGGGCATACACCTGGCCCGCTTCCTCTTCGGGAAACTGGGCCAAGCGCGGGAAGCGGAAAAAGGGCGCCTCCGCCCAGCCCACGGTACCGACGACGCCGAGGGCCCGCGCGTACCGCTCCATCCGCTTGCCGCCCAGGCGCTTGGCCAGCTCAGCAAAGACGATGTTGCACGACTGGGCAAACCCTTCGGCCATGGTGAGGTGACCATGGCCACCCGGCTTCCAGCAGGAAAACCCATACTTGCCCAGCTCGCCGGGACAGAAAAAGCGCTCCTCCTCCGTCGTCACGCCCTCCTCGAGCGCGGCGGCAGCAACGACGATCTTGAACACCGATCCCGGCGGCGTGCGCATCAGGGCGCGGTTGCGCCACGCGTCCCCCGCGGCGTAGGGATCGCGCGGGTCAAAGGTCGGCCGGCTCACCATGGCCCGCACCTCGGCCGTTTTGGCGTCGAGGACGACGATCGCCCCGTCGCGCAGGGGGAAGCGATCGGCGATGCGTTCCAGAGCCCGCTGCAGCGGAAGATCCAGGGTGGTCACCAGTTCCAGCGGGTAGAAGGGGTTGTCCGGCACGCGGACGCGGAGACCCAGACCGGACAACACGTTCCCGCGGGCATCAGTGAAATACGCAATCGTCGTGGGGCCCACTCCCTGGAGAAAGGGGTCAAAGGCCCGCTCCAACCCCGCCGCGCCGACCATCGGGGGCTGCGGTCCATCCTCGCGCTCCCGCGCCTCGTACAGGCGGCGCACCAGGTCAGGGCTTTGGCTCAGAAAGCCGAGCACATGGCGGGCCACACCGCCTTCCGGGTAGCGCTCGGCTACGGAAAAGACGCGCAAGCCGGGGAGGCCGAAAGCTTCCACGGCGCGCTCCTGCCGGGCCGTTAGGGCCACCAGGCGGCCGCGCGCGTCGCGCCAGAAAACGGGGCCCTTCGCCTCGCGAAACCAGCGCGCCAGCCGTTCGGGATCGGCACTGAGAATGGCCGCCAGGCGCCGCACGGCCGCGTCGTCGGGCAGCGCACGCCGCGCCACGGGCAAGTAGGCCAGCGCCCGCACTGTGCGCCCGGTGAGCGGCCGCCCCTGGCGATCGACGATGGGGCCACGTCCGGTATCAAGCACCAATACCCGCTCGCGCTGGCGCACCGATGCCTCCACCAGGTCAACCCCGCGCTCGGAAAAACTGCGCTGCGCCCATACCTGAATCCATCCCA
>PKQU01000258.1 GCA_017577925.1 Bacillota bacterium | reverse complement strand
GCATCTTGGTCCTCCATGGCCCCAACCTGAACTTGTTGGGGGTTCGGGAACCGCAGCATTACGGGCGGGAAACCTTGGCTGAGGTCAACGCGCGCATCGAGCGGGCCGCGGCGGAGCTGGGCGTATCCGTTGACTGCCGCCAGTCGAACCACGAGGGACAGCTCATCGACTGGATCCACGAGGCGCGCGGGAACCGGGACGGCCTGATTCTGAACCCGGGCGCGTACACGCACACCAGCTACGCCATTCGCGACGCCGTCGCCGCCGTGGGGCTGCCCACCGTGGAGGTGCACCTGTCCAACATCCACGCGCGGGAGCCGTTCCGCCATGTCTCGGTCATTGCGCCGGTGGCCCTCGGCCAAATTTGCGGGTTTGGGCCCTATGGGTACGTGCTCGCCCTCAGGGCCCTCATCCACCATCTGAACGGGCGAACGAAGGAGGGGTCGCGATGACGGATCGCTTGGCGCGGTTGCGGGCGCTGATGACCGAGCAGCAGGTCGAAGCGCTCCTGGTGACGGGGGAGGCCAACCGGCGGTACCTTTCCGGGTTTACCGGCAGTGCCGGGGCGTTGCTGATCACCCCGGACGATGCCCTGCTGCTGACGGACGCCCGGTATGTTGAACAGGCCGCCCAGCAGGCCCCACACTTTCGGGTGGTGCCTGTGACGCACACCACGTATGGCCGCACCGTGGCCGAGGAAGCGCAGAAGCGGGGCGTCAGGAGGATTGCCTTCGAGGCGCACCGCCTGACCTATGCGGCCTATTCCGCTTACCGCGAGGCGCTGCCGGAAGGGGTGGAGCTGGTGCCTATGGGTACGGGCGGAATGGGGCTCGTCGAGCGGCTGCGTGTGGTGAAGGACGACGGGGAACTGGCCCTCATTCGGAAAGCGGCAGCCATTGTCGATGCGGCTTTTGAACACATTCTGTCCGTGTTGCGCCCCGGTCTCACCGAGCGGGAAGTGGCGTGGGAACTGGAGGCGTTCATGCGCAAACAGGGAGCGGAACGGGCGGCTTTTCCCATCATTGTGGCCTCGGGACCGCGCTCGGCCCTGCCACACGGGGTGGCCTCCGACCGCGTTATCGGCAAGGGGGAGCTCGTAACGCTGGACTTCGGCGCTGTTTACCAGGGATACTGCTCCGACCTGACGCGGACGGTGGCGGTGGGCGAGCCACCGGAAGAGCTAAAGAAGATCTACGAGATCGTCCGGCAGGCGCAGGAGCGTGGCGTGGCCCACGTGAAGGCGGGCATGACCGGGAAGGAGGCCGACGCGCTGTGCCGCGACGTGATCGCCGCCGCCGGGTACGGGGAGCAGTTCGGCCATTCCACGGGGCACGGCATTGGCCTGGAGGTGCACGAGGCGCCGTCCTTGAGCGCGCGCAGTGAGGAGCCGCTCCCGGCGGGAGCCGTCGTGACAGTGGAACCGGGCATTTACCTCCCCGGCGTGGGCGGCGTGCGGATTGAGGATGACGTTGTCCTGACGGCCACGGGGAGCGAATGCTTGACACGCGCACCAAAAGACCTGATTATGGTGACGTAGGACTTTTTTGCGTACGTTTAGGGAGGGCATACGCATGATTTCGGTGAACGATTTCCGTACCGGATTGACCATTGAATTGGACGGCGATCCGTGGCAAGTGCTTGAATTCATGCACGTGAAACCGGGCAAGGGAGCGGCCTTTGTCCGATCCAAGTTGCGCAACCTGCGCACCGGGGCGATCCAGGAACGCACCTTCCGCGCCGGGGAAAAGGTGAACAAAGCCCACGTCGAAACGCGACCGATGCAGTTTCTCTACGCCAGTGGCGACGAGTACACGTTTATGGACATGGAAAACTACGAGCAGATCACCCTCCACAAGGAGCAAATCGAGCGGGAAATCCTTTTCCTGAAGGAAAACATGAACG
>PKQU01000257.1 GCA_017577925.1 Bacillota bacterium | reverse complement strand
TCGGGCGTCACGTCGACGGCCACGCGGGCGTAACCCGGGGCGGCTTCGAGGAGCGCAAAGCCCATCCGCCGGGCGTACGGGTCTGCGCGGAACCGGTCGAGGAGACGCTCCGGAAGATTCCGTTCGGGGGTTTCCCTGAATGCGTTCACGCCCGTCCCCTCCGGTTCAATTTGCGCGTTGCCCTGTCCACAACTCCCAGGCGCGGCGACGGCCGGCGACCAGGTGGGGACAGGTCGGGCCGCCGAGAAACGGGAGAAGGTGACCCTGGCCCCGCCGACGCGCCGGCAATCGCCACGTCGGTTCGGCGCCTTACACGCCGAACGGGTTAAGCGGTTTTTCGCCGATGTAGGCGAGCACGCTCTTCGTCTCCGTGTACAGTTCCAGGGACTCGATGGCCAGCTCCCGGCCAAAGCCCGACTGCTTGTACCCGCCGAAGGGCAGGCCCGGGAAGGCGGAGAACGGGTTGTTGATCATCACCACGCCGGCCTTGAGCTGTCCGGCTACACGATGGGCGCGGGCGAAGTCCTTCGTCCACAGCGCTGCGGCCAAGCCGTAGATGGTGTCGTTGGCTAGGCGCACCGCCTCCTTCTCGTCGCGGAACTTCATCACCACGACCACGGGGCCGAAGATCTCCTCCTGGGCCACGCGCATGTCGTTCGTCACGTCGACGATCACCGTCGGCGCATACCAGTGGCCCTTCTCGAAGCCCGGCACGGTGAGCCGCTCGCCGCCGTACAGGACGCGCGCCCCTTCCTGCTCGGCCAAGCGCACATAGGAATCAATGACGTCCACCTGCTTGGCGGAGATGACGGCGCCAATGTGCGTGCTCGGATCGAGGGGGTCGCCCACCTTGAGCTTCTTGGCCTTCTCCACAAACTTATTCAGGAATTCGTCGTAGATCGACTCGTGGACGAACAGGCGCGAGCGGGCTTCGCAGGACTGCCCGGTGTTGTAGTAGATACCAAACAGGGAGCCGTCGACGGCCGCGTCGAGGTCGGCGTCCTCAAACACGAGGTTCGGCGACTTCCCGCCCAGCTCCAGCGTGACGCGCTTGAGCGTTTCCGACGCGCGGGCCATGATGTCCTTCCCCGTCGTCGTCTCGCCGGTAAAGGCCACCTTGTCCACGCCGGGGTGCTCAACGAGGTAGGCGCCGACGTCAGCACCGCTGCCGGTGACCACGTTGATGACGCCTTCGGGCACACCTGCTTCATGGCAGATCTCCGCCAGTACGAGGGCAGTGATCGGTGTGAGGCTCGCCGGCTTGAGGACGATGGAGCAACCGGCGGCCAGGGCGGGGGCAATCTTCCACGCCGCCATCATCAGCGGGTAGTTCCACGGCACGATCTGGGCGCAGACGCCGACCGGCTCCTTCACCGTGTAGTGGAAGAAGCCCTTCGGCACCGGCTTCGTGCTGCCCTCGAAGGCCAGCGCCGCGGCGGCGTACAGCTCGAAGTCCTCGATGGCCTGCATCACTTGGCCCTTCGCCGCCGAGAGGGCCTTCCCGCTGTTGAGCACTTCCAGCTTGCACAGTTCGTCAAAGCGCTCGCGCATGATGGCGGCGATGCGATTTAAGATCTGCGCGCGGCGGGAGGCCGGATAGCGGGCCCACTTGCCGTTTTCGAGGGCGTTGCGCGCCGCTGCCACGGCCTTGTCCACATCGGCACGGGTGGCCTTGGCCACCTTGGCAATAACCTCGCCCGTCGCCGGGTTGTAGGTGTCGAAATACTCGCCGCTTTCGCTCTCTACGTGCTGCCCGTTGATGAACAGGAGGTACCGGTCCTTTAGCATGGTATTCGCCTCTCCCTTCTGCTGGATCGATGGTGTGGGTCTTGCTCACGCGAGGCGCTCGACGAGGGTGGCGATGCCCTGGCCGACGCCGATGCACATCGTCGCCAGGCCGTAGCGCCCGCCGCGACG
>PKQU01000074.1 GCA_017577925.1 Bacillota bacterium | reverse complement strand
CCCGTGTCTGGTGACGATAGCGGAGGGGACACACCCGTTCCCATCCCGAACACGGAAGTTAAGCCCTCCAGCGCCGATGGTACTTGGGGCGCGAGCCCCTGGGAGAGTAGGTCGTTGCCAGGCACAATGCGGGAGACGGTACACCCGTCTCCCGCTTTCGCGTTTTTCGGGAGCCGCAACGCCGCGGTTGTTTTTCTGCTTTGGGAACGTGTATGCGCTCGTCCATCCATTCCCTTACGAGGCACGCGGCACCGATGGCGACGGGTGCAGAGGGGTGTGGGGGGTAAACGGGGTCTCGTGGGCTTCAAGGTAGCGCACAATCGCTTCCTCCACCCGAATGCCCAGGCGATTGAGCGCTTCGTTGCCGAACAGAGCATTAAACTCCAGCAGGTAAGGGTGACCGTCGACGAGGGCAACGTCGAAACCGGCGTGGTCGATGCCCAGCGTACGGGCGACGTGCACCACAAGGTCGATCACCGAGCGCGGGACCGGCTCGAAGGAGATTGTGCCGCCTTGGGCCACGTTGTTCACGTGGATGCCCGGTCGTCCGATTCGCCAGTATGCCGCAAGGACGTCGTTCCCCACCACGACGACGCGGATGTCCCGGTCGATGGGCAGGAGTTCCTGAACGTACAGCACCTCGGATCGGGCTGCGTAGGCCTGGAACGCCGCTTCGTCGGTAATGACGTACACGCCGCACCCGCGGGCGCTGCGGACTTCCTTGGCGATAAAGGGAAACGTGAAGGTGTCCAGCACGGCCCGCACGTTCGTTTCCGTGTTGGCTAAGATCTCCGTGTAGGGAACGTGCTCCGGGCACACCGCCCAAAAGGCGCGCGTCATCTCCACTTTGCTGTGGCCCAGGTGCAGCGTAGACGCGCTGGGAAAAATGCGCTTTTTCCATGCGTACACGAGCACGTTGACCTGCCAGTGCTCGGGAAACAAGAGCCAGGAAGCCGCACTGATCGCCTCGCGATGTCGAAAGAAATGCTCCGGCTTGATGTACCGGATCCCCGGGATGCGCAACGTGCGGAGCGCGTTGAAGGTAATCCAGTTGCGAACCATCGTCCGTCCCTCCGATTTGCAGCGCTCTCCCGCGCTCTTCGGTTACGGTTTTGTGCGCGAGGATTCGTGTGGGAGCCCGCCCTTCCAATCCGCTTCCGAGAGACCGAGCGCCTTGAGGCGATTGTAAAGCGTGCCGCGGGAAATGCCGAGCAGGCGTGCCGCGGCGCTTTTGTTGCCGTAGGTGGTGCGCAGGGCGGCCACGATGCGCGCCGCCTCCTCGCTGGCCGGCGGTTGAGTGGCGCTGGCGTCGTGTGGTGGCGGGGCGGAAAGGGGGGCGATCGGGTTCCCCTCTTCGTTCCGAGCTGTCGCGTGATTGACCACATCGGGAAAGTGATGGACATCGAGCGTGTTTCCGTCCATCAAGATGATGGCCCGCTCCACCGCGTTGCGCAATTGCCGAACGTTGCCGGGCCACGGGTAGCGCACCAGCGCGGCCAGCGCTTCCGGGGTGAGGACCGGCACCGGTTTGTCGTAACGCGACGCGCACTCGAACAGAAAAGCTTGCACCAGTTCGGGAATGTCCTCCGGACGCTCCCGCAGCGGCGGGATTTCCAACGTGACGACATTGAGGCGGTAGTACAGGTCGGCCCGAAACCGGCCGGCGGCCACCTCTTCGTCGAGTCGACGGTTGGTGGCGGCGATGATGCGTGCCTCGAGGGGCAGGGGTTTGGTGCCGCCGATGCGGTAGAATTGCCGTTCCTGGAGCACGCGCAGGAGTTTGGCCTGCAACTCAAGGGGGAGATCCCCAATCTCATCGAGGAAGAGCGTCCCGCCGCGGGCCAGCTCCAGCTTGCCGGGTTTGCCGCTTCGTTCGGCGCCCGTGAACGCACCGGCCTGATACCCGAACAGTTCGCTTTCAAACAGCGTCACCGGGATGGCGGCGCAGTTAAGCGCCACAAAGGGCCCCTTTGCCCGCCGACTGGCGCGGTGCAGGGCCTGGGCGAAGAGCTCTTTGCCGACCCCGCTTTCCCCAGTGATGAGCACCGTGGCATCGGTAGCCGCCACTTTCCGCGCCATGACCACCACCTGTTTGAGGAGCGGCGAACGGCCGCGAATGGCCGAAAAAGGATCGTCGCTCCGCACAGGGGTGATGGCTTCCCGCAGCGAGCGCAGGTGGGACTGGGCCGCCGACAGTTCGTTGCGCAGCCGTACCAGGTCGGAAATGTCTTCCTCGAAGGCCACGGCCCCCAGAAGCTCGCTGTCGCGTTCGATGGGCGCCGCGTCGATCATGACATGCCGGTCGGGGCGTGGCACGTGGTACAGCCGCCGTACCGGAACGCGCTGCTCCAGCTGTTCGAGTACCTTGATTGCCCCGGCCGGAAAGAAGGACGCGATTGGCTGGCCGATGATGTCCCGCTTGGGGATGCGGTAGATGGTCTCGGCCGCGCGGTTCCACAGTACGACTCGACCCGCGGCGTCCACCACCGTGACGGCGTCAGACGTGGTTTCCGCCATCGCGTGGACCAGAGCGGAAAGCGCCAGTGCCCCGTCGCGCAAGGCGCGGAGCAACCGGTCAGGGGTGAGGATTCCGGTGGGGTTTCCCGTGTCATCAACGGTGACATAGGCGGCCGACGATCCGGAAGCGTGCTCGTGCACGACGGCCTCGAGCGACAGGGTTTCCGCAACGCGGCACGCGGGAAGGCTAACCGCGCGTACCGGTAAAGTGGGCGGGAGATACTGTAAGAGCAACGTCCACTCGGCCGGAAACACGGCGATAGGCGTGCCGTGGTCAACCAGAACGGCCGAAACCGGCTGGCGTTCCGCCCACTCGGAGCGCAATCGGCTCACCGGGGCATCCGCCGGGAGCATGAGGCGGATGGGTTCGGCCAGGTTGCCAACGGGTTGCGCGAAGAGCCGCAGCGCGCTCAACACCCTCCCCCTTCCCGTTGAACAATTGTGTCTCCATTATACAAGAGGGTGAAAACACGTTGAACAACACTGTTGAAAATCCGCCCCGAATCCGGTTTCATGGAGGGGGAAGGGGCGATGGCGCCGTTGCGCGCGGCACGGGCAGTTGCCGCCAACGGGATATTGGCATGCGATTTGCTCCTTGTACGTAAGGAGATGTCGAACGTTGGCGAAAGGAGCGTGGGACGATGGAAACCCTACTGCGTAACCTGTTTTTGTTCCTGTCCAAGAACCGGACGTTGAACCGAGCGGCGAAGCGGTGGGGGCTGCGCTTTGGCGCGCGCCGCTTTGTCGCCGGTGAAACGATAGAGGAGGCCATCGAGGCGGTGCGGGAACTCAACCAAAACGGCCTGGTGGCCACCCTGGACCACTTGGGAGAGTTTGTCCACGACGCCGCGGAGGCAAAAGAAGCAGCCCAGGTGTGCGTTGAGACGCTGGAGGCCATTCATCGCTCCGGTGTCGACGCCAATCTGTCCGTCAAGCTGACCCAACTCGGCCTCGACATTGACCGGCAGTTGTGCGAGGACAACATGCGGCGCATCCTCGACACCGCCAGACGGTACGGCAACTTCGTACGCATTGACATGGAAGACTTCGCGCATTGCCAGCCGGCCATCGACATCTACAAGGAACTGCGTCAGACCTACGACAACGTGGGAATCGTCATCCAGGCCTATCTGTACCGAAGCGAGCAAGACGTGCGGGACCTGGGCGAGCACTACGACGCCAATTTGCGCCTGGTCAAGGGAGCCTACAAGGAACCGCCCGAGGTGGCGTATCCAGACAAGAAGGATGTTGACGAGAACTTCAAGAAGCTGATTAAGCTGCACCTGCTTGGCGGTCACTACACGGCGGTGGCTACCCACGACGAGGCCATCATCCAGTACACGAAAGCGTTGGAGCGGGAGCACGCCATTCCGCGCTCGCGCTTTGAGTTTCAGCTCTTGTATGGGATCCGCACGAATTTGCAGCGCCAGTTGGCCGCCGAGGGGTACAAGGTGCGCATTTATGTGCCCTTCGGGAAGGACTGGTACGGATACTTCATGCGCCGCCTCGCCGAACGGCCGGCCAACGTCGCCTTTGTGCTGAAGGGCATGTTCCGGTAACGAAGAGGTGGGGTCGGAAAAGGAGCGTGAAACGGGAATGCCCCGGGGACGGCAAGGTCAAGGCGAGACGAAGGAAAGAAACAGTTCGCCCACGCGCATCTGCCTGAAACGAGGACAAGTGGTGACGGTGCCGATTCGCCGTTTGGGCATCAACGGCGAAGGGGTCGGCCACGTGAAGCGCCAAGTGGTGTTTGTCGACGGAGCCTTGCCGGGCGAAACTGTACGGGCGCGGGTGACGGAGATCCACCCCTCTTTTGCTCGCGCCCAACTCATCAGCGTACATGCTCCCTCTCCCGATCGGGTGATGCCGTCCTGTGCCGTCTACGACCGGTGCGGCGGTTGTCAGGTTCAACACCTCTCGTACGCGGGCCAACTTGCCGCCAAAAAAGAGATCGTGCGCGAAGCCTTCGCCCGCTACACCGGGCTTACCGATCCGCCGATCCGTGACTGTATCGGCATGGACAACCCGTGGGCGTACCGGAACAAGGCGCAGCTCCAGGCCGTTTGGCGAAACGGGCGGCTGGAAGTGGGGCTCTATGAGCCCGGTTCGCATCGACTGGTCGCGCTGGAGGACTGCCCGGTAACCCATCCCCGCGTCAACGAAATGATCCGCGCCGCGCGCCAAACCTTGGAGGAGCTGGGCATTCCGCCGTACGACGAGCGAACCCGAACCGGTGTAGTGCGCACCCTTGTCGCCCGTGTGGGGATGGCGACGGGGGAAGGACAACTCACCTTCGTCACCCGCACCGATCGCCTGCCGCGTGCCGACGCGCTCGTGGAACGGTTGCGCGGCCGCCTGCCCTATGTGACCAGCATCATGCAAAACATCAACCCCGGTAAAACGCCGCTCATCTTCGGCGAGGTGACGCGTTGCCTCTGGGGAAAAACGCACATCGAGGAGCGACTCGGTTCCGTGCGGTTTTCCCTTTCGCCGCGCGCCTTTTTTCAGCTCAATCCCGAGCAGACGGTCAAGCTCTACAATGTGGTGCGCGAGGCGGCGGCCCTGACGGGGACGGAGCGCGTGGTGGACGCCTATTGCGGCGTGGGGACGATTGCGCTGTGGTTGGCCCCCCATGCGCGGGAGGTGCGGGGCATGGACGTGATCCCCGAAGCGATCGATGACGCGCGCCGCAATGCGGAAGTCAATGGGCTGTCCAATGTTCGGTTTGCGGTCGGCAGGGCCGAAGACCTGTTGCCGCAATGGGTGCAGGAAGGTTTTGTGCCGGATGTTGTGGTGGTCGACCCTCCTCGAACGGGTCTGGACGTTGCGCTGTTGTCGACGCTTCTGACCCTTCGTCCGACCCGATTGGTGTACGTTTCGTGCAACCCGGCCACGCTGGCCAAGAACTGCAAAATCCTCCTCGATGGCGGGTTTCGCCTTCAATGGATTCAGCCGGTGGACATGTTTCCGCACACCAGCCATGTAGAGACGGTAACCTTGCTTGTTCCGGTGTCCCCACGGTGATGCGCGTGGGGACTTCTTGTCGGGGATGGACATGTAAAGATGAAATAAATTGCACCCTCCACAACTCCCGCGTGTGCGCTAAAATGGACGTAGGTGAGAACGTTGGCGGACGTACGGAATTTGTTGTTAAATATTTTGATTATCTTGTTTGCGCTTTTTGTTTATCAGACGGTTTGGGCCGAAAAATACGGGAAATTTAATGCCCCGAACCACTTACTCGTCACGGTGCTGGCGTTTGGAAGCCTCATCCTCTGCACAACTTTTCCGATTTTTCAGGCGCACGGTGTTCATCATGATTTCAGCGCGATTCCGGCGATCGCGTGCCTGTTGTACGGGGACCACTGGACCGCTTTGCTAATTGCGGTGGGGTACATTTTTACTCGCACCGTGGTGAGCGGTGAACCGTGGGCGGACTCGGCAGTTCCGTTCGGTGTGGTTTTCCTCGTTGCCCTGTTGTTGCGGAAACGGTGGGAAACCTATATGCACCGTCAGCGAATCGGGGCAGTGGTCGCGATCGACATGCTGTACGTTGTCCTTGCCGAAGGATGGCATGTTATGTGGTTGGGAGCCATGCCGGTGGATGCGGTCCCTCATGTGGCCGTATATGTTGTGGTTCACGTAACGGTTACGGGACTCCTTGTTCATTTGATTGAAAACTTGCGGTTGTCCCTGAAAATGAAAATGGAAATCGAGCGCATCGAGAAGCTCAACGTGATGGCGGAGATGGCGGCGTCCATCGCCCACGAAATCCGCAATCCGCTCACCGTCGCGCGCGGTTTCTTGCAACTGTTGAAGCAACAAACGCGCGATGAGCGCAGCCAGACCTATCTGTCGTTCATTGTGGACGAGCTCGATCGGGCCGAATCCATCATTGGCAATTACCTCGCATTTTGCAAACCGAAACCTTCGCAGGAATCGGTTTTGGACGTTGGCGCCAATGTGCAGTATGTGGCCAATGTGATCACCCCCTATGCGTGCTTGCACAACGTGGAAATGTCCGTAAGAGCAGAGCCGGAGCTTTATGTCTACGGCGACGGCGAAAAGCTGAATCAGGTCTTGATGAACCTGATGAAAAATGCCGTGGAGGCCATGCCGCGGGGCGGTACGTTGAATGTTCACGCCCGGCGCGAGAAGCAATGGATTCTCATTGACATCCAGGATACCGGTCACGGGATGACCGAAGAGGAGCTGAAACGCATCGGCACCCCGTTTTTCTCAACCAAAAAGAACGGAACCGGTCTGGGACTGACCGTTTCCTACCGCATTGTCCAGTCGATGAACGGGCGTATTGATGTGCGAAGCGAAAAGGGAAAGGGAACATGCTTTTCGATTCGGTTTCCTGCGGTCGGTCAGTCGCCTGACTGATCGTCGCTTTTGCCCCGTGCGGCCCCCCGCGTTGCGGGCAACGTTATATGGTGCCGAGGGGCTTGTCTTATTTTGGATTGTGTCGTAAGATTTAGACGGGGCGTGGAGAATTTTTCCGCAGGGGGACGGTTTTCCAATGATGGTTGATGGCGTTTTGTTAGGGCTTGTCGTGGCGCTATTGCGCGGGGGGAAACTCTCACGTCTTGCCGACGTGCGCATCCGCTGGGCGTGGGTGTTTATTGTCCTGTGTGTGGGGCAGTTTGCGCTCTATCTCTTTCGGGATCACCTTCCGTCGGTCTTTCGCATGAGCCACGTGTGGTTTCTCCTTGCCTATGTGGTGATGTTTTCTGTTCTCTTCCAAAATCGGCACATCCATGGCGTGCACGTGATGCTGCTCGGCGGGTTGCTAAATTTTGTGGTAATGGTGGCCAACGGTGGTTACATGCCGGTATCTGCCGAAGCGGCTAGCCTGATCAGCCCGACATATATCGATCCGCTGCCCCAGGGACCCTACGGCAAGCACATCTTGATGACCGAGGAGACCCACCTGAATTTCTTGGGCGACATCATTCCCCTGCTGCCCCCGTACCCGCGGCAACAGGTTGTGAGCATTGGTGACGTGTTGATCAATATTGGCGCGTTTATGGCGATCCAGGCGCTTCTCGTAAAAAAGCGCCCTTCCGGCGAGAAAAACTTGGGGATGGCGATGTGATGCTACTTAAAGAAACATCATCAATTTTAGAGAGAGAAGAAGGGAATTGTATGGTACTGTCGAAGGAGGGATAATGAAAATGCGCAAAAAAACCTTGTACCTGATGTTCAACATTGTAGCGCTGGTGAGCGCGGTATTGGTACTGTCGTCTTATTGGAAAATCGGCTGATTATATTATATTTTTAGTCGCCATCCCCATTTTCCTTGCAAAAGTTGGTGATTTTATGAGGAAATTTTTCATATATATTTTATCAGCGATACTTCTATTAATCGATTGTTTAGTTATTGCTGATAATTGGTCTGATAATTGGAAAGTATGGGTTTATATTTATGTTTTTAGTGCTGCTGTTGTGGTTCTCGATTATTGGGCTATCCGGATACCTCTCAACAGCAAGGATAATAGCATTTTATTTTCTTTAGATTCGGCTGTATATTTAGCTTGTGTTTTTGTGTTGGGCATTTTTTCGGCATTGTGCGTGTTGATTATTTCAACGGTAGTTCAAGTATTTAACAGAAAAAGATTCTATTGGAAAGTGCTTATAAATTTTAATACCTATACGCTGATGTTGATTAGCAGTTATTATTCTTTTCTCTTTTTTGGGGGAAAAGTTGGGGAACCCCATTTCGGCAAACCAATTGCTTATCTTTGTGCTATTCTAACTTATTTTATAACAAATGCTTTATCCGTGGGTTTTTACATAAAATTATTGTTTAATGAACCTTTTTTACAAAATATAATTAGAATGTTAAATCAGTCTTATGTTACTTACATTGTCATGTTTATGTCATCTATTACGTTATCTTCCATTACTTACTATCACGGTACTATTGGAGTTTTCTTATTTGTAACATCAATTATGCTAATCGCTGTTTCCCTAAACAAATACTACGCCCTTTATCAAGAACAAAAAAACAAGGCCATCATTGATCCTTTAACAGGATTATACAATCACGGTTATTTCCACGAGCGGCTGGAGGATGAGGTGCAGCGGGCAAAGGAGACGGGGAAGCCGCTCTGCCTGCTGCTTCTTGACCTTGATGACTTCAAAAAGTACAACGACCTCTTTGGCCACACCAAGGGCGACCAGTATCTGAAACGGTTTGCCGAATTGCTACGCACCCATGTGCGGCCCACGGACATGGTTTTTCGTTACGGTGGAGAGGAATTCGCGGTAATCTTGCCGCAGACGGATGTTGAAACCGCTTACCAAATGGCCCAGGCAATGCGCAAGGCGATCAACGACACGCCCTTTCCCGGTGTTGAGGCGCTTCCCCTTGGATGCATCTCGTTTTCCGGCGGGATTAGCACGGTCACGGTGGAAACCCTTGACCGCTATGACCTGATCAAAAAAGCGGACATTGCCCTCTACTATTCCAAAAAGCAGGGGAAAAACCAGGTCCATATTTACCAAGATTGCTTGGCCCGTGTTTTTATCACGCCCGATGACGCCGTAAAAGCCTTGATCGAAAACCTCATCTCGGTGTTTCAGGTCAAGGACCCGTACACCTACCAGCACAGTCGCCGCGTGTATCAGTATGCCCTGCAGTTTGGCACGTATCTGGGCCTGGATGAACGGGAGCAGCGGCTTTTGGTGTATGGCGCGTTGATTCATGATATCGGGAAGGTGGAAATCCCGCGCAGCATCTTGGCCAAAAAGGGAAAGCCCACGGAGGATGAGTGGCGTCTCATTC
>PKQU01000256.1 GCA_017577925.1 Bacillota bacterium | reverse complement strand
CCTCCAGAAAGGCCGTGAAGATGCCCATGGCGTTGGATCCCCCGCCGACGCAGGCGACAACCAGGTCGGGGAGCCGGCCGGTCGCCTCACGCAGCTGCACCTTCGCCTCGTCCCCGATGATGCGCTGCAGGTCACGCACGAGGGCCGGGTACGGATGGGGGCCGACGACGGACCCGAGCAGGTAATGGGTGTCGTCGACGTGGGCCACCCAGTCGCGGATGGCCTCGTTCACCGCGTCCTTCAGCGTTCGCGATCCCGCCGTGACGGGGACCACCTCCGCCCCCAACAGGCGCATGCGGAAAACATTCAGCCGCTGGCGCTGGGTGTCCAGTTCCCCCATGTACACTGTGCACGCAAGCCCGAGCCGCGCCGCCACCGTGGCCGTGGCCACACCGTGCTGGCCGGCGCCCGTCTCGGCGATGAGACGCCGCTTGCCCATACGCCGGGCAAGCAACCCCTGCCCGAGGGCGTTGTTGATCTTGTGCGCCCCGGTGTGGGTGAGATCTTCACGCTTGAGGAAGATCCGCGCCCCACCGACAGCCTCACTCAGGCGCGCGGCGTAGGTAAGCGGTGTGGGGCGGCCGACATAAGTGGCCAGCAGCTCGTTCAGCTCGCGGCGAAAGGCGGGATCGGGCAGGATCGAGCGGCGCGCCTCGTCCAGCTCGTCCAGCGCCTGCATGAGCGTCTCCGGTACGTATTGTCCACCGAAACGGCCGAACTTGCCACGTTCATCCGGATACCGGTACATGAACCCTCATCCTTTCCACCAATTGGCGTATGCGTATCGGATCTTTCTGCCCCTGCGTCTCCACCCCGGAGGACACGTCAATGCCATCCAGCGGATAGCCCGCCACCAGCATGCCGACGTTTTCCGGCGTAATGCCGCCGGCGACCCAGAGGCAGGCCCCCGCGCGGCGGGCCGCGGCAAAGGCTGCTGGAATGACGTGCCACGCAAAGGGCCGGCCCGTCCCCCCGCGCTGCACCGAAGCCGTGTCGAGAAGCACAGTGTCGCACACCGCGGCGTAACGCGCCACGGCGTCGGCAATGGCGTCGCGCACCGGTGCGCCGGCAACGGATTCGGCCGGCACGCCCACCGCCTTGATGACGGGCAAGCCATAGCGCGCGCGAACCTGGGCGCAGCGCTCCGGCGTCTCATCGCCGTGGAGCTGCACAGCGTCGAGGCGGACGGCGGCGAGGACGGTCTCGAGCTCGGCGTCGCACGGGTTGACAAAGACGCCGACGGCGCGCACCCCGGGGGGCAGGGCGGCGACGATGGCAGCGGCCTCCTCCGGCGTCACCCGGCGGCGGCTTGCCGCGAACACGAGACCGGCAAAGGAGATGGGGAGCTGTTCCAAATATCGCGCGTCGTCGGGATGGCGCAGGCCGCAGATCTTCACCGTCACACCGGCCGCTCCGGACGCCGTTTTTCCCGCCCGTTCACCGGCGTCCTCGCGCGCCGACTCGGTTGGCGCCACCGGCCTGCCGACGCGGTGTTTGGCTGGTCCATCCGCGAAGGGGACCTCGTGCCTCACGTTCGCACCCCCGCCGGACCGACCAGTTCCACCACGGCGCGGGCGATGTCGGCTTGGCGCATGAAGTGCTCGCCAACAAGGACGGCCCGCACGCCGAGGGCACGCAGGCGAGCAACGTCGGACGGCGTGGAAATGCCGCTTTCGCTCACCACGGTGACACCGTCGGGAATCCGCGCGACGAGCCGCTCCGTCACGGCGAGGTCGGTGACGAAGGTGCGCAGGTTGCGGTTGTTGATGCCGATGAGGGGACAGCCGAGGCCCAGTGCCGCCTCGAGTTCCCGCTCGTCGTGCACCTCGACGAGGACGTCCATGCCGAGATCGGTGGCAAGGCGGTACAGGGCTTTCAGCTCGTTCGGAGCCAGCGCAGCGGCGATGAGGAGCACAGCGTCGG
>PKQU01000255.1 GCA_017577925.1 Bacillota bacterium | reverse complement strand
GTCAGCTCCCGTGCCAAGACCGCACGGCGATCACCCAGGACGTCGAGAAGGGCTTCCAGGGTCTCGGCCAGGCGGTGTGGCGCCTCGTAAAACAGCAGCGTGTCCGTGGCCCCTTTCAGGCGGTCCAGGACGCGGGCGCGTTCACGGCTTTGGCGGGGCAGAAATCCGACAAAGCGGAACCGCTTGGTGGGCAGCCCCGACACGACAAGGGCCGCCAAAGCTGCACTCGCGCCCGGCACGGGCACCACCGGGATGCTGGCTTCTACAGCCGCACGCACCAGCCGGGAACCGGGATCGGCAATGCCCGGAAGGCCGGCGTCACTCACCAACGCGCCCGATTCCCCGTTCTGCAAGCGGGCCACCAGCTCAGCCGCCCGCGCCGCCTCGTTGTGCTCGTGGCAGCTGACGAGTGGAGTTGCGATGCCAAAATGGGCAAGCAACTTGCGCGTATGCCGGGTGTCTTCCGCGGCAATCCAGTCCACTTCGCGCAACACGCGCACCGCGCGGTAGGTAATGTCGTCCAGATTCCCGATGGGCGTGGCCACCACGTAAAGCTTGCCGCCAGAAACAGCAAAACTTTTTTGTCGAAACACGGGCATCCCTCCTGATCTTTCCATTTATGTCCAAAAAAACAGGATTTGATTTTTTCCCTTGATTCGATTAAGATTTTCTCGAATGTTTCCAATAACCTGTGGGAGGTGGTCAACATGGTATGGAAACGCTTTCGCTGGTTCCTGGTCCCCGTTGCCCTGTTCCTGGTTCTGGCCGGTTGCGGCACCGCTTCCCAAACCGGAGAGAACCCACAAGGGGGAGAAGGACAGGGCGGGGAAAAGCCGGACCAGCTCTATATTGCCACCGGGGGTACAGCCGGCACCTACTACGCGCTGGGCGGCGGCATCGCCAAACTTCTGGAGAAGGCAAGCATCAACGCCACGGCCCAGACGACGGGCGCCTCGGTGGAAAACCTGCGCCTGCTGAAAGACGGGCAGGTCGACATTGCCTTCACGCAAACGGACATCGCCGACTACGCCGCCAAAGGGACGGAAATGTTCCAGAATGCCGGACCCATCCAAAACCTGAAAGCCATCGCCGCGCTGTACCCGGAAACGATCCAGATCGTCGTTCCCGCCGACAGCCCCATCCAATCGGTAACCGACTTGAAAGGCAAGCGCGTTTCCGTGGGGGCGCCGGGAAGCGGCACCGAACTCAACGCCAAACAGATTCTCGAAGTGTACGGCCTCACCTTTGACGACATCAAGGTGCAGCGCCTGTCCTTCGCCGAATCGTCCAGCGGCCTGCAGGACGGCATGCTCGACGCCGCTTTCGTGACGGCAGGAGCGCCGACGTCGGCCGTTTCGGAGCTGGCCACGACAATAGGCGTGCGCGTTCTGAGCCTTGACGATGCCCACATCCAAACCCTAACCGAGAAGTATCCCTTCTACTTCGAGCAGGTCATTCCGGCAAGCACGTATAAAGGCCAAGACCAAGACGTGAAAACAGTGGCCGTCAAGTCGATGCTCGTCGCGCGCGGTGAGCTGGATGAACAGCTCGTGTACGCGATCACCCAAGCCGTGTTCGACAATTTGAAGGAACTGGAAAGCTTCCACGCCAAGGCGAAGGAGATCAAGCTGGAAGACGCGCTCAAGGGCTTCACCATCGACGTTCATCCGGGAGCGGCCAAGTATTTCGAGGAAAAGGGCATCCGCAAGGAGCAGTAAACCGGGAAGGAAAACCGCTCCGCGCGTCAAAACCGGGGGCACCGTCCCCCGGTCCCTTTTGTGCGCGCAAGGGCGATGAGCCCATGGAGGACGACGCGTCATGGCAGCGATCCGGTCCGTTCGCCGACGCCGCCTTGCGGTGGCCATCCTGCTCCTCGCCGTGGCGGCTTTGACCGCCATGCCCCTCTTTCCGGTACTCACCGTAGCGGAC
>PKQU01000073.1 GCA_017577925.1 Bacillota bacterium | reverse complement strand
GACCATTCGGGCCGCCTCCTAGCGGTATACGGAGTTGAGCGGGATTTTCGCCGCCTCGAACGTGCGTACGCGCGTGTACGGCACATCGTGGCGGCGGGCCAGGGAGGCGATGCGCCGGTCCTGATCCCCGTCGGCGCGGGCAATGACGTAACGGGCATAGGGAAGCAGCAGGTCAAGCAAAGCGGTGCTGCGCGCATCGGCGCGCCGGGGGCCGCCGAAAAAGACGAGGATGAGCGGCACGCCGCTGCGGTGGGCGAACCGGGCGATCTCCTGCGCGCGCCGCACTTCCGCTTCCCAGTTCCTCCCTGCGGCGGCGAGGCCGGCAGGGCTGTAGCCGACCGCCAGGAGCACGCTGCGGTAAGGGGAGACGTCCCGTGCTTCGGCGTGGGGGCGGACGTCCCCGTCAATGTGCAGCGTGTCAGCCAGGTGCGCAAGGGCATGCACTTCGACGCCCTGGCCGGCCGACGTGATCAGGGCCGGTTCGCGGGCGACGGGAACCGGCAGGTGGGGGAGTGTCCATTCCCGCGCCGGGACGGTGGCGATCGCCTCTCGGTACGCCCATGCCAGAGCCAGCACAACCAGCAGGGCCGGCACGATCCAGGGGCGTTGACAACGGTTGGACATAGCCGGTCCTCCCCGTGAGGTCTCGTCCGGACCGCGCGCGTTCGGGACTGTCCTCGAAAAAAGAAAACCAGAGGATCGGTTCATCCTCTAGTCTAGCAAATAGGACAAAAATGTTCATCTTTTTTTAACGTTTTCATTGTTCGCGGGGTTTTCTATCGCTTCAACCGCGGGTCCAGGGCGTCGCGCAAGCCGTCGCCGAGCAGGTTGAACCCCAGCACCGTGAGCAGGATGGCCAGCCCCGGGAAGGTCACCACCCACACCGCCGTCTGGAAGGCCGACTGGCCTTCCTTCAGCATCAACCCCCATTCCGGCTGGGGCGGCTGGGCGCCGAGGCCGAGGAAGCTGAGGCCGGCGGCGTCGAGGATGGCCGTGCCGATGCTGAGGGTGGTCTGTACGAGGATGGGCGCGAGGCAGTTGGGCAGGATGTGCCGGAAGAGAATGCGCGCGTCGGAGGCGCCGATGGCCCGTGCCGCGTCGACGAATTCCATCTCCTTCACGGCGAGCACCGAGGAGCGGACGATGCGCGCGAACTGCGGGATGCCGACGATGCCGATGGCGATCATGGCGTTGATCAGGTCCGGCCCGAGGATGGCCACGATGGCAATGGCCAGGAGAATGCTCGGAAACGCGAGCAGGATGTCGATGAGGCGCATGATGACGAGGTCAACGGTTCCGCCGAAATAGCCCGAAACCGCGCCGAGCAGCGTGCCGAGGATCAGGGAGATGCCCACCGATACAAGACCAATTTCCAGGGAAATGCGCGCGCCGTGCAGGATGCGGCTGAAGATGTCACGGCCTTGGGCGTCGGTGCCCAGCCAGTGCTCGGCCGAGGGCGGCTGCAGGCGATTATACAGGTCGGCGTCGTGCACCGGGTCGTACGGGGCGAGAACGTCGGCAAAGAGCGCCGCCGTCAGCAGCAAGGCGAGGATGGCGAGCCCTGCGCAGGCCGTCTTGCTGCGCAACAGGCGCGACGCCGCGTCCCGCCAGGGCCCGGACGCCCTGGTCGGCGTGGGGCCCGAAGCAGGCGCGGGCGTCCGGGAATCGTGCGCGTGGGGGATCGGTGCGAACATGGACATGCCCGGCTTCCCTCCTTACTCGAGGCGGATGCGCGGATCGATCGCTTTGTACAGGAGATCGGTGACCAGGTTGATGAGCACGAACAGGGTGGCGATGAACAGGATGGACCCTTGGACAACGGGGATGTCGCGGGCGAGGATGGCGTTGACCACGTAGCGCCCGATGCCCGGCCAGGAGAAGATCGTCTCTGTCAGCACCGCGCCGCTGAGCAGGGCGCCGAACTGCAGGCCCATCACGGTGAGCACGGGCAGAAAGGCGTTTTTCAGCGCATGGCGCACGATGATGGCCCCCCGGCGCAGCCCTTTGGCCCGGGCGGTGCGGATGTAGTCCTGTTCGAGAACCTCCAGCATGCTCGCGCGCGTCATGCGCGCGATGATGGCCATCGGAATGGTACCGAGCACGACGGCGGGCAGGAGGAGGTGGGCCAGGCTGTCCCAGAACGCCGGCCAGTTGGCCGTGAGCACGCTGTCGACCAGGTGCAGGCCGGTGATCGTCTCCAGCTGGATGCCATGGGATAGGCGACCGGACGGCGGCAGCCATCCGAGCTGGACGGAGAAGGCCCAGATGACGAGCAGACCCAGCCAGAAAATCGGCATCGACACGCCGATGAGCGCCCCGGTCATGCTGAGGTGGTCGAACCAGGAGTGGGGACGGACGGCGGCGATCACGCCGGCCGTCACCCCGACAACGGTGGCGACGAACATGGCCGCCAGGGCGAGCTCCAAGGTGGCCGGAAAGCGCTCCATCAGCTCGACGGCGATTTGCTCGTGGGTGTGGATGGAGCGGCCGAGATCGCCGGAGAGCACGCGGCCGAGAAAGCGGGCGTACTGCACGAGGAAGGGATCATTCAGGCCGAGATCTTCGCGCAGCTGCTCGAGCTGTTCCGGCGTGGCCCGCTCGCCGAGGATTACCTGCGCCGGGTCGCCGGGGATGAGGTGCAGGAGCAGAAAGGCGAGAAAGGTGACACCGATCAGCACGGGAATGAGCCAGACGAGTCGTTTGACGATGTAGCGCAGCATGGAAACGCCTCCTCATGGAAAGGCATTTCCTCCGGGGCGGGCCCGGAGGAAATGCGGAGCTTTGGCGCCGCCATCGGCGGCGTCACTTTTGAACGTCCACCTTGTTGAGCGCCTCGGAGCCGGTCGGGTGCGGGACGTAGTTCTTGACGTAGGCGCGGGCAGCCAGCGGCGGCGTGGAGTGGGCCAGTGGCACCCACGGCGCGTCGCGGTGGATGATCTCCTGAGCCTTCTGATAGAGCTCCTCGCGCTTCTTCTGGTCCGTCTCGCGCTGCGCCTGGATGAGGATCTCGTGCAGCTCGTCGCTGCGGTAGAAGGCGATGTTGCCGGCGCTGCCTTTCACGGCGTTGTCCTTATCCAAGAGCACGTACAGGAAGTTATCCGGGTCGCCGTTGTCGCCCGTCCAACCCAGCAAGGCCATGTCGTGCTCGCCGTTTTTCGTCTTCTCCAGGTAGGTGCCCCACTCGAAGGAGACGATCTTCGCCTCGATGCCCACCTTGGCCAGGTCGGCGGCGATGGCCTGGGCGATCTGCTGCGGCTGCGGCATGTACGGTCGCGGGTTGGGCATGGCCCACAGCGTTGTCTGAAAGCCGTTCGGATAGCCGGCTTCGGCCAAGAGGGCCTTCGCTTTCTCGGGGTTGTACTCGTAATCCTGGATCTCGTCGTTGTAGCCCCACAGCGTGGGCGGCAGCGGGTTTTTGGCCGGCTTGGCCAGCCCGCCGTAGAAGGCGTCGATCAGCGCCTGCTTGTTGATGGCGTGGTTGATGGCCTGGCGCACCTTCGGGTTGTCAAAGGGCTTCTTGTCCATGTTCATGGCCAGGTAGCCGACGTTCATCGACGGGCGCAGGATCAGCTGCAGGTCGGGGTTGTTCTTGACGTTCTGCACGTCTTCGGGGTTGAGCCCGTCCATGATGTCGATCGTGCCGGCCTGCAGTTCGAGGAAGCGCGCCGCGTTGTCCGGAATGACGCGGAAGATGAGCGTCTTGATCTTGGCCTTTTCGCCCCAATAGTTGTCATTGCGCTCGAGGACGATCCGGTCGTCCTTTTTCCACTCCTTGAAGATGAACGGCCCCGTACCGACCGGGTTCTTGAAGAAGTCCTGGCCATGCTTCTTGATCGCCTCGGGGCTGGCAATGGCGAAGGCCGGCATGGCCAGGGTTTGCAGGAACGGCGCGTACGGCTCCTTCAGCGTGATGTTCACTTCGTAGGGACCTGTTTTTTCTACCTTTTCAATGATGCCGGGATACCCGCCGAACATGTAGCCGTAGTATTCAAAATCGCCATGGTGGTACGGGTGGTTTTTGTCCATCCACCGCTGGAAGTTGAAGACCACGGCGTCGGCGTTGAAGTCGGTGCCGTCGTGGAACTTGACCCCCTCGCGCAGCTTGAACGTCCATACCTTGCCGTCCTCGCTCACGTTCCACTCTGTGGCCAGGGCCGGCTTGACGGTGGTGTCTTCGTCGTTGTATTGGACGAGGGTGTCGTAGATCTGGTGCGTCACCTTCATCGATTCACCGTCGGTCACGTTGGCCGGGTCGAGGCCGACCGAGTCGCTGCCGCGGCCAAAGACGAGCGTCTGGTCGCCGCCCGTGTTGCCGGTGCCTTCATTGATGGCCGGCTGGCTTGAGTTGGGGGCGGACGTTTCGCGCGTGCCGCAACCGGCCAGAGCGGTGGCCAGGATGAGGAGGAGGGAGAGGGCAAAGAGCAGGCCCCTTTTCCGCATCGCGTGCCAACCTCCTTGTGGATTGGGTTCGCTTGGGAAGCGCGCCGGAACCGGCGAGGAGTTGCCCCGGTCGCGCGCTCGCGCCGCCGGCGGGGCTCCTTCGCTTGCCCGATGGGTTCGACGGCGGGCGACGTGCTCCCTGTTTTTTCTCATATTTCTCTCAATTGCATTCCCTGTGCAACAGGCCTCTCCACATCTCATGTGTGCCTGTCGAAGGAGGGCACAACGGTGACGGGAAAGTGGCGGCGATGCGCGTGGTGTGGATATTTTCGCCGGGCGGTGGTATACTGGTGGTGTCTTGATCGAAGACGATCGATTTAAGACGAGACGACACAATAAGGGGGAAGCGCCAATGGCCATCGTGAACGCCACGGATCAGACGTTTCAAAGCGAGATTTCCGCGGGGACGGTGCTGGTCGACTTCTGGGCGCCGTGGTGCGGTCCGTGCCGCATGATTGCGCCGGTGCTGGAGGAGCTGGACAAAGAGATCGGCGACAAGGTGAAGATCGTCAAGGTGAACGTCGACGAAAACCCGGACACGGCCAGCCAATACGGCGTGATGAGCATTCCGACGCTGATCCTGTTCAAAGACGGGCAGCCGGTTGACAAGATCATCGGTTATCAGCCGAAGGAAGCCCTGCTCAGCCATCTCAACAAACATCTGTGAGCCGCAAGACGACAAGGATAGAGCCTGTCCCTCGGGCAGGCTTTTTTCGTGGGAGCAAAGCCGAAAGGAGGTGTGCGCCCGTGCCCCGCGACCAACTCAAGGAAAAGCTGGCCCTGCTTCCGGCCAAGCCCGGCGTCTACCTCATGAAGGGGGAAGGCGGCGAGATATTGTATGTGGGCAAGGCCAAGGTGCTGAAAAACCGCGTCCGCTCTTACTTCACCGGCAGTCACGACGGTAAGACCCAGGCCTTGGTCAATGAGGTGGCCGACATCGACTACATCGTCACCGACAACCCCGTCGAGGCGCTGATACTCGAATGCAACCTGATCAAGCAGCACAAGCCGCGCTACAACGTGCTCTTGCGGGACGACAAGTCGTACCCGTACATCAAGCTGACGCACGAGCGGCACCCGCGCCTCGAAGTGACGCGGCGGGTAAAGAAGGACAAGGCCAGGTACTTCGGCCCCTATCCCAACGCCGGGGCGGCCCAGCACGCCAAGAAGCTGCTCGATCGCCTCTATCCGCTGCGCAAGTGCCGTACCCTGCCCAAGGAAGTGTGCCTCTACTATCACCTCGGCCAGTGCCTCGCCCCCTGCGTCCATGACGTGCCCCCCGAGCGGTATGAGCCGATCGTCGAGGAGATCACCCGCTTTCTGAGCGGGGACGTCGACGGCATTGTCAAGCAACTGGAGGCAAAAATGCACGCGGCGGCTGAGGCCCTCGAGTTCGAGCGGGCCAAGGAGTACCGCGACCTGATCGCCGACATCGAGAAGGTGGCGGAAAAGCAGAAGATTGCCTTCAACGATTTCATCGACCGCGACATCTTCGCCTATCACGCCGACCGCGGCTGGATGTGTGTACAGGTGTTCTACATCCGCCAGGGTAAGCTGATCGAGCGCGACGTGGCCATCTTCCCCCACTACGGCGATCCGGACGAGGACTTCCTTTCCTACGTGACGCAGTTCTACTTTGCCCATCCTGCCCGTCCCAAGGAGATCTGGCTGCCCGAGGGCGTCGACCCCGGTGCCCTGGCCGACTGGCTGGACGTCAAGGTCCACGTGCCGAAGCGCGGGAAGAAGAAGGAGCTGGTTGACCTGGCGGCGGAGAACGCCCGGCTGGCCCTCGAGGAACGCTTCCGCCTTATGGAACGCGACGAGGCGCGCACGGTGGAGGCCCTCGACACCCTGGGCCGCCTCCTCGGTATCGGCTATCCGAAGCGCATCGAGGCTTTCGACAACGCCACCACCCAGGGCGTCGATCCCGTGGCGGCGATGGTCGTGTTCCTCGACGGCAAGCCGGCCAAGGCGGAGTACCGCAAGTACCGCATCCGCACCGCCGAAGGCCCGGACGACTACGCGGCGATGCGCGAGGTGATCCGCCGCCGCTACACGCGAGTGCTGAAGGAAAACCTCCCCCTGCCCGATCTGATCGTTGTCGACGGGGGCAAGGGACAGATTTCCGCGGCCATGGATGTGCTGGAGAATGAGCTGGGCCTGTACGTGCCGGTATGCGGCCTGGCCAAAGACGAGCGCCACCGCACCTCGCGCCTGTTGTTCGGCGACCCGCCGGAGGAGGTGCCGATTGACCGGCACAGCCACGCTTTTCACCTCCTCACGCGCATCCAGGACGAGGTGCACCGCTTCGCCAACACCTTCCATCGTCAGGTGCGCACCAAAACGGCCTTCCGCTCTGTCCTCGACGACATTCCCGGCGTCGGCCCCAAGCGGCGCCAACGGTTGCTTACGCATTTCGGCTCCCTCGAGCGGATCAAGACGGCTTCCCTGGAAGAGTTCCGTCGCATCGGCATTGGCGACAAGTTGGCCAAAACGATCCAGGAGCATCTGCGGCAGGCGTAGCCCCCTCGTGCGGATGGGAGGGGGCTTTCGGTTTGGATAGAGGGACGTCGAAAAGCGTTGAGGTTGGTGAGGGCTCCAACGCAAAACGGCCGCGGTTCGGTGCAACCGCGGCCGTTTGCTGTGCATTTGCCCGCTTGACCGACGTTCTGGTTCCGGGGGAGCCAAGCCTCAGGCAGCGGCGCGGAGCCGGGAGCTTTTCCAGCCCAGCCACAACAGCGTTCTGACGGCAGGAGCGCGGTCGAGGCTATGACGAGCGGGAGGCCGAGGCCAGAAACCGCCAGGAGCCGAAGAGGTGTTTAACCAGGGGGAGAAAGGTGGCGAGCACCTTTCCCAAAAACGGGAGCACGCGCAGGGCGAGGCGCCACCATCCGATGGATTTGAACACGTTGGCCCCTTTCAGCCAGCCCAACAGCTTCAGGGGTGAAACGTGACGAAACAGGCCGGAAAACATGACCATCACCTCCGATGGCGAGGTCGGTCACTCGCGGGTGGATGTTCTCTTCTACCCTATGCGCAGACGGCGAAACGGTGTGGATCGTTGTCCGGTTGTGACCAGGGTCCGCCGTGCGAATGTTTCCTCTTGCATCGGCGCACCGAATGGAGTATAATTTCCGACAAATCAATCGCAACACCAATCGCATATGCCCACTTTCGTCGAGTGGGGTAGAGGCGCGGAGACCAGGAGTACCCGCCGGGAGAGCCGGGGCTCGCCGAACGGCGGCGAAAGGGGGATCCGCCGAAGTCCCGTCACCACCCCGGAGGTGGCGGGGCTGGGCCGGCATCGAATAGGTGTCGGACTGTCACGGCCCGGAGAGGGGCCGTGGAGCGCTATCCTGCAACGAGGAAGTAGGGCTTTGTACGGCATGTCGCCATTGGCGTGGGGCGCGTCGGCGGCAACGGCAAGGCTTCTACCCTTGTTGTTGTCGCCGTTTTTGTTTGGGAGACAAAGGGAGGGAAACCGTATGGCGCTGATCGTGCAGAAATACGGTGGGACGTCGGTGGGCAGCATCGAACGGATCAAGGCGGTGGCCCAGCGGGTACACCGGACACGTGAGGCGGGGCATGACGTCGTCGTGGTGGTCTCGGCCATGGGCCACACGACGGATGAGCTCATCGACCTGGCCCGGCGCGTCACCGACCAGCCGGACACCCGCGAGATGGATATGCTCCTGACGACCGGCGAGCAGGTCTCCATCGCCCTGCTTACCATGGCCCTCAAGTCGCGCGGATGCCCGGCCGTGTCGCTCACCGGTTGGCAGGCGGGCATCACCACCGAAGCGGTGCACGGGCGGGCGCGCATTCTGACCATTGACACCACCCGCGTGCGTCGCGAGCTGGAGCAGGGCAAGGTGGTCGTGGTGGCCGGGTTCCAGGGCGTGACGTCGGACGGGGAGATCGCTACTCTCGGTCGGGGCGGCTCGGACACCACGGCGGTGGCCCTCGCGGCGGCCCTCGGCGCCGACCGCTGCGACATTTACACCGACGTCTCCGGCGTCTATTCGGCGGACCCACGCGTTGTTCCCACCGCCCGCAAGCTGGAGACGATCACCTACGACGAGATGCTGGAACTGGCCGCCCTTGGCGCCGGCGTGCTGCATCCCCGCGCGGTGGAATGCGCCAAGAAACACGGCGTGGTATTGACGGTCCGCTCCAGCTTCACCGAGGAGGAGGGGACGCTGGTGAAGGAGGTTGCCGACATGGAGCAGGGGCAAGTGGTGCGCGGCGTCGCCCAGGACAAGAACGTCGCCCGTGTGACGGCGGTGGGCCTGCCGAACAAGCCGGACACCCTGGCGGCGCTGTTTACCATTCTGGCCGAGGCCAACATCAACGTCGACATCATCATCCAGAACGCCTACGACGACGAGCGCATTAGCGTGTCGTTCTCGGTGGCCGCCGATGAGCTGCCGCGCACGCTGGAAGTGCTCACCAAGCATCGCGACCGGTTCGGCTTTGTCTCGCTGCTGTCGGAAGAGAGCTTGGCCAAGGTGTCGATCGTCGGGGCGGGCATGGTGACCAACCCCGGGGTGGCAGCGGCGATGTTCCGCACCCTCAGTGCGGAGGGCATTCCGATCAAGATGGTCAGCACGTCGGAGATCAAGGTGTCGTGCGTCATCCCCCAAGCCGACGCCGAACGGGCTGTGCGCGCCCTGCACACCGCCTTCCAGCTGGACGCGCATGAGCACGTGACGGTACACGGGTGACGGGCGGGATGCGGAACGGGCATCCAAAGCGGAAACGGGATCGGCCGCCCGGCTCATCGCTATGCCGGATGGGACCGAGCCGTTCCCGATGCGGCGAAGCCGACAGGTGGGCGCCGGCCTGTCGGTTTTTGTTTTGGCCATCGCGGGAACG
>PKQU01000254.1 GCA_017577925.1 Bacillota bacterium | reverse complement strand
TAAAATCGGGCCAGCACACTTCGGTGAACCACAACTCGGTATAGGCAATTTGCCACAACAAGAAATTGCTGATGCGCAGCTCCCCGCTGGTCCGGATGAGGAGATCGGGATCGGGCAGACCGGCCGTCAAGAGCGCGGCGGCAATGTGGCGCTCGTCGATCTCCAGGGGATCAAGCCGTCCTGCCTTCACCTCCTCGGCGATGCGCCGAACGGCGTGGGTGATTTCCGCGCGGCTGCCATAGTTCAACGCGAAGTTGACAATCATGCCCGTGTTGTGGGCCGTCTCCCGCATCGCCCGTTCCACCGCCTCCAAGGTGTGGCGCGGCAACCCGCTCAAATCGCCCAGAATGCGCACGCGGACATTGTTTTCGATCAGCTCCGGCAAGTCGCTCAGCAAATACTCCTGAGGCAGCCGCATGAGGAAATCCACTTCCTCGCGCGGGCGCTTCCAGTTCTCCGTGGAAAAGGCGTACAGGGTCAGCACCTCGATGCCGATCTCCCGCGCGACGCGAATGATGTTCCGCATCGCCTTCATGCCCGCGCGGTGACCCATGAAGCGCGGCAACCCGCGCCGTTCGGCCCACCGGCCGTTTCCATCCATGATGATCGCCACATGACGCGGCAGGTTCTCGTCGCGCAGTTCCCGCGCGTCATGCAGCTCCTCGTTTTTTCGCAGTCCCCACTTGTACATGGCTCGCCTCCATGCGCAATCCGCGGGTCAGGATGGACGAAAGCCCCCTCCGCGAAAGGGGGCCCTGATGTGCATGCGCCTACAGGGAGAAGATCTCTTTTTCCTTGGCCTCCACAACCGCTTCCACTTCGGCCGTGTACTTGTCGGTCAGCTTTTGCACCGACTCCTGGTGACGACGCAGCTCGTCCTCCGAGATCTGGCCGTCCTTCTCCAGCCCTTTCAGTTCGTCGTTGGCGTCACGCCGAATATTGCGAATGGCCACCTTGGCTTCCTCGCCGTGCTTTTTGACCACCTTGGCCAGCTCGGCCCGCCGTTCCTCGGTCAGCGGCGGAATGGCGATGCGGATGACGTTGCCATCATTCATCGGGGTGAGCCCCAGATCCGATTTTTGGATCGCTTTCTCGATTTCACCGATCACCGATTTGTCCCACGGCTGAATCACCAATAGGCGCGGCTCCGGTGCCGAGATCGTGGCCAGCTGGTTGACCGGAGTCGGCGTGCCGTAATACTCAACCATCACGCGGTCGAGCAGCGCCGGCGTCGCCCGGCCCGCCCGCAAGGAGGCCAATTCCTTTTTCAACACGTCAATCGCTTTTTTCATCCGCTCTTCGGCATTTTTGAGGATGGCCTGCGGCATTACGCTTTCCCTCCCACCAAGGTGCCAATCTTTTCGCCCATCACGGCGCGCTTGATGTTCCCTTCCTCCATAATCGAGAAGACGATGATGGGGATGTTGTTGTCCATGCACAACGACGAAGCCGTTGCGTCCATCACCCCGAGGCCACGGTTTAACAAGTCGAGATAGGAAAGCTGTTCATACTTTGTCGCATTGGGGTCCACAGCGGGATCCGCCGAGTAGACCCCGTCCACCCGGTTTTTGGCCATGAGGATCACTTCGGCCTCGATTTCCGCCGCGCGCAACGCGGCGGTCGTGTCGGTGGAAAAGAACGGATTGCCCGTCCCCGCAGCAAAGATGACGACACGTTTTTTCTCCAGGTGACGGATCGCTTTGCGCCGAATGTAGGGCTCAGCCACCTGACGCATTTCAATGGACGTCTGGACGCGGGTCGGTACGCCAAGCTTTTCCAACCCGTCCTGCAAGGCCAAGGCGTTCATCACCGTGGCCAACATGCCCATGTAATCGGCCGTGGCCCGGTCGATCCCCTTGGCGCTGCCGGCCAGCCCGCGCCAAATGTTCCCGCCGCCGACAACCACGGCCACCTCCACGCCCAGGTCGACCACTTCCTTGATCTGC
>PKQU01000007.1 GCA_017577925.1 Bacillota bacterium | reverse complement strand
CCGGATGTGCTGTACGGCATCGTGGAACGCAGCCCGACCCTCCGCCGCGCCCAGGCGGAAACGCTCGCTGTCCATCGCCGGCAGGTCCGGTGGGGAGATACGGTGGCCGACGTGGTCGGCGGAGCGGGACAGGCGGTCCTTGTGGCGAACGAAGTCCTGGATGCTCTTCCGGTGCGCGTCCTGCGCCGGGTCGGCGGGACGGTGGAGGAGCTGCACGTGGGATGGGACGGCGGGCGGTTTGTCGAGGTGTGGCGTCCGTGCACCGACGCGGAGATGCTGGCGCATTGGGAGCGGCTGCGCGCACGGTTGCGCGCAACGGGCGGCGACGTGGCCGAGGGGCAACGCGTCGAGGTGCACGCGTCGGCGCGCGCGGCGCTTCGTGCGTGGGGGGAAGGGATCGCACGCGGGTTTTTGCTGCTCATCGACTACGGGGGAACAACGGCGGAACGGATTACGCCCGAGCGGGTGCGCGGGACGCTGCGCGCCTTCTGGCGCCATGCGGTGACGGAGGCGGTCTTGGCGCGCCCCGGAGAGCAGGATCTCACCGCCGACGTCGATTTCTCCGACATCATGGAATGGGGAGCCGAGGCCGGCTGGCGAACCGTGTGGTACGGGACGCAAGGCGCCTTTCTTATTGCCTGCGGCATTCTGAAGTACCTCGAAGCGCCCGGCGCGGACCCCTTTAGCCCGGCCGCGCGGCAGAACCGCGCCATTCGCCATCTGGTGCTCGGTGGGGGCATGGGCGAGCGGTTTCGCGTTTTGCTCATGGCCAAGGGAGACGCGCCGGACGTTCTCGCGTTTCTTCAAGACATGAAAAAAAAGAGGTGTCGGTTAACCAACACCTCTTTCCAACGTGGCCAGCAGGGTGGACAGGGCCTGCTCACTTTGGCCGGGCTCCAACCGGAAAAACGACCAGTACAGGATGCCGGTGAAGGCGAGGATCATGTAGCCCCAGAAGATGAGCAGGTAGGCGCGCTCCGACAGTCCCATGTAGCTCACCGTGAGGAACACGGCCGTCTGGGCGAAGAACAGGATGGCGGGGCCCCACAGCTCACCCCAGGCGAACATGAGCCCGATCACCAGCGTCCAGAAGGCCAGCACCCGGTACATCCGTGCCATGCGCGGTCCCTCCTTTGTGGCGTTTGGCCATCCGTCGGTTCACGTTGTCCATTATAGCAAGGGAGGAAACGGGTGTAAACGAAAACTGTGTGATGTTTGTGCCGAATCGGCCGTTCTCCTCGTATAATCTGCGTCCGGGCGGGCATAACTTATACTAGAAAAAACGGCACGTATTACGAGAATAGACGGACACGGCGGGTGCAAGGCGCACCGCCTGCGGCGTTTCGGGAGGAGGATGGCGTTGCCTGGGACGAGACAGGATGCCTGGACGGCCGATGATGACCTGCTGCTTGCTGAGGTGACGCTTCGCCATATCCGAGAGGGCAGCACCCAGTTGAAAGCATTTGAAGAAGCGGCGCAACGGCTGGGACGAACTCCGGCGGCCTGTGGGTTCCGCTGGAACAACACGGTGCGCAAGCAGTACGAGGAAGCGATTCGGATGGCCAAGGCGCAGCGGCAACAGCTCAAGAAGTCGCGGGCATCCCGCGAGCAGCGGGAGGAAGGAGAGGCGGCGGATTCGATTTCATACGATGCGGTCATTCGCTTTCTGCGCCAGCAGCGGCAGGCTGTGCAGGAATGGCAAAGGCGAGTCAAACACCTCGAGAAGGAGCTGCAGGAAAAGGAGACGGTGCTCAAACAGCTCCAGGACGAGAATGAACGGCTACGCGGCGAGCTGTCCAACATGCGCGCCGACTTTCACGCCATGAACGATGACTACAAGACGCTGATCCAGATCATGAACCGCGCGCGCAAAATGGCCCTTTTGCAGGACGGGGAAGCGGTCGAGCCGAAAGTGTTCCGCATGGACGAAAACGGCAATCTGGAGCGGATCGAATGAGCCCTGTAGCGGGGCTCATTTTATTGCTCCCTTCCTTCGAAATTCTCGAAATTGATTTAATCGTGTATAATAAAAGCGGGAGACGCGGTTCCGGTCGAGCGGGGGACACGCGTGGCACAAAATAGCGAGCGCTCAGTCAGAAAGGAGTGGCCTTCGTGATCATTCGGAAGGTTCTTGTTGCCAACCGCGGGGAGATTGCCCGTCGGATCCTTCGCACCTGCCGGGCGCGCGGGGTGGCCACCGTGGCGGTCTATTCGGAAGCCGACGCCGGTTGGCCGTTCGTACGCGAGGCCGACGAGGCGGTGTTGGTGGGGCCACCCCCCGTAGCGCAAAGTTATCTGAATATCGAAAAAATCGTGTCCATTGCGAAAGAAACGGGGGCCGACGCGATTCATCCGGGGTATGGGTTTCTGTCGGAGAACCCGACCTTTGCCCGCCGCTGCCGGGAAGAAGGCCTCGTGTTCATCGGGCCTGATCCCAATGTGATTGCCGCCATGGGCGACAAGGTGAACGCCCGGCGGCAAATGCAGCAGGCGGGGGTTCCGGTTGTCCCCGGAACCGACGCCCCGCTGCCCTCGGTGGAGGCGGCGCTCGAAGCGGCGGCGGCCATTGGCTACCCGGTGATGCTGAAGGCCAGCGCCGGTGGAGGCGGTATCGGGATGCAGGTGTGCCGCACGCCGGAAGAGCTCAAGGCCGCCTACGGGACGGCGGCGGCGCGGGCCAGGGCCTACTTCGGGAGCGGTGATCTCTTTTTGGAGAAGTACATCGACGAGCCGCGGCACATTGAAGTGCAGATTCTTGCCGACGCCCAGGGGAACGTCGTCCATCTGTTCGAGCGCGATTGTTCGGTGCAGCGACGCCATCAGAAGGTAATCGAGGAGACGCCATCCCCTTTCCTCACCGAGGAGGCGCGGCAGGCCATCTGCGCCGCGGCCGTAACCGCGGCAAAGGCGGTGGGCTATGTTGGCGCCGGGACCGTCGAGTTCATCGTCGACGCCGACCAGAACTTCTACTTTCTTGAAATGAACACCCGCCTGCAGGTGGAGCATCCGATCACGGAAGAGACGCTGGGGCTCGACCTCGTCGCCCTGCAGCTGGACATCGCCGAGGGCAAGCCGCTGCCGTTCACCCAGGAAGACGTGACGGCGCGGCGGAAGGGGCACGCCATCGAGTGCCGGGTCTATGCCGAGGATCCCGTCACCTTTCTCCCGGCACCGGGACGGATCGTCGCCTACGAGCCGCCCGGCGGGGCGGGGGTGCGGATCGACGACGGGGTGGCGGCCGGTCTGACGGTGACGCCCTACTACGATCCGATGATCGCCAAGTTGATTGTCAGCGCTTCCACGCGCGAGGAGGCGTTGGCGCGATGCCGCGCGGCCCTGGCCGCCTACCGCATCGAGGGGATCAAGCACAACATCCCGTTCCTGCAGCGCGTGCTGGATTGCGAGGCGTTTGTGCAGGGACGGTACACCACGCACCTGGTACAGGAGCTGCAACCCCAGGAGCAGAAAGGAGCGAGACAGCCATGAGCGCAATTGCTGCCCACATGGCCGGCATCGTCATCCGCATTAACGTGCAAGTGGGTGACGCGGTACAGCCGGGACAGGACGTGGTTGTCCTTGAGTCGATGAAGATGGAAATTCCCGTCCAAGCGGAAGCGGCGGGAACGGTACGCGCCGTCAACGTGAAGGAGGGGGACTTCGTCAACGAAGGGGATATTCTCGTGGAGCTGGAGGGGTGAGAGCGTGGCCGAGGCGGTGCGCATTGTCGAAGTGGGGCCGCGTGACGGACTCCAGAACGAGGCCGCGTTTGTGCCGACGGAGGACAAGGTGGCGCTGATCGAGCACCTGCAGGAAGCCGGTCTCGCATACCTTGAGGTGTCGTCCTTCGTCCATCCGCGGTGGATCCCCCAACTGGCGGACGCCGACGAGGTGTTTCGCCGCCTCAAACGGCGGGAAGGGGTGACCTATGCCGCCCTCGTGCCCAACGCGCGCGGGCTCCAGCGGGCCCTGGCCGCCGGGGTGACGGAAATTGCCGTGTTCCTGTCAGCCAGCGAGACGCACAACCAGAAGAACATCAACAAGACGATCGACGAAACCTTCCCCGTGCTGGATGAGGTGGTGCGGGAGGCGACGGCGGCAGGGCTGTCGGTCCGCGGCTACGTGTCGACGGCCTTTGGCTGCCCGTACGAGGGCGAGGTGCCGCTGGGGCGCGTGTTGCGCGTTACCGAGCGACTCTTGGCAATGGGCGTCCGTGAGGTGTCCATCGGCGACACGATCGGCATTGCCACGCCCAAGCAGGTGCGGGAGCGGTTTGCCGAACTGGTGCGTTGCTTCGGGGCGGAGCGCCTGGCCGGTCACTTCCATGATACGCGCGGCACGGGGTTGGCCAATGTGTGCGCGGCGCTGGAGGTGGGCATCCGCACCTTTGACAGCTCGGTGGGCGGGCTGGGCGGTTGTCCCTACGCTCCTGGCGCCTCAGGGAACGTGGCCACGGAAGAGCTGGTCTATCTCCTGCGCGGGATGGGCTACGAGACGGGGATCGATCTCGACCGCCTTGTGGCCGCAGGGCGGTTCATCCAGGAGCGGCTGGGTCGGAAGCTCCCGTCGCGTGTGTTGGCCGCTTGCACAGCCGGGCAGCGTTCGGCCTGAGGACGCAGGCGAGCAAGGGAAAACGCGGAAGGAGGCGTACCGAAATGAGCGTGCAAGAGGTGAAAGCAGGGACGCATCAGCTGGATGCGGTCTTGCGCGAGCGGACCGAACAGGTGCAACAGGGCGGTGCCCCCAAGTACCACGATAAGCTGAAGGCGTCGCGCAAGTTGTTCGTGCGCGACCGTCTGAGGCTCCTCTTTGATGACGGGGCCTACGTGGTGGAAGACGGGCTGTTTGCCAACTATATGGCGGGGGACCTGCCGGCCGACGGCGTGGTAACGGCTGTTGGGAAGATCCACGGACGCACGGTATGCGTGATGGCCAACGATGCCACGGTGAAGGCCGGCTCGTGGGGCGCGCGGACGGTGGAGAAAATCCTGCGCATTCAGGAGACGGCCGAACGCCTCAAGGTGCCGCTCCTCTACCTCGTCGATTCCGCCGGGGCGCGCATCACCGACCAGGTGGAGATGTTTCCCGGGCGCCGGCACGCCGGGCGCATCTTCTACAACCAGGTGAAGCTGTCGGGGATGGTGCCGCAGGTTTGCCTGCTCTTCGGCCCGTCGGCGGCCGGCGGGGCCTACATTCCCGCCTTCTGTGACGTGGTGGTCATGGTGGACGGCAATGCCAGCATGTATCTCGGCTCGCCGCGCATGGCCGAAATGGTGATCGGGGAGAAGGTGACGCTGGAGGAGATGGGCGGGGCGCGTATGCACTGTTCGGTGAGCGGCTGCGGCGACATCCTGGCCGCGAGCGAAGAGGAAGCGATCGCCCTGGCCCGCCAGTACCTCGCCTACATGCCTGACAACTACAAGGGCCGCCCGCCGGCTGCTGCGCCGCGTCCGCCCAGGGCCGACGCGCGCCCCATCGCCGACATTGTGCCGGTAGACCAGAATGTGCCCTTCGACATGTACGAGCTGATCGACGCCCTCGTCGACGAAGGGTCCTTCTTCGAGATCAAGAAGCTGTTTGCGCCGGAGATCATCACCGGCTTCGCCCGCTTGAACGGCGAGGCGGTGGGCATCGTGGCCAACCAGTCGAAGGTGAAGGGCGGCGTGCTGTTCGTCGACTCGGCAGACAAGGCCACGCGGTTTATCCACCTGTGCGACGCCTTCAACATCCCCCTCCTCTTTTTGGCCGACGTGCCCGGCTTCATGATCGGCACGAAGGTGGAGCGGGCCGGCATCATCCGCCACGGGGCGAAGATGATCGCCGCCGTGTCCGAGGCGACGGTACCGAAGATTTCCGTGATCGTGCGCAAGGCCTACGGGGCGGGGCTGTACGCCATGGCCGGTCCGGCCTTCGAGCCCGACTGCTGCCTGGCCTTGCCCACGGCGCAGATCGCCGTCATGGGGCCGGAGGCGGCCGTTAACGCCGTGTACAGCAACAAGATCCAGGCCATTGCCGATCCCCAGGAGCGGCAGGCCTTCATCCTCGAAAAGCGCAGGGAATACCAGGAGGACATCGACATCTACCGCCTGGCTTCCGACTTGATTGTCGACGCCATCGTGCCGACGGATGCCTTGCGCGACGAGCTGATCGCCCGCTTTGCCATGTACCGGTCGAAGGAGATGCGCTTTTCCGAGCGGAAAAAGCCGGTGTATCCGGTATGAGGGGGCGGGAGAAGGAGATGTGCCCCCTCTGTCGCAGGGGAGAGGTCGGGGGTTCCCGGACGAGCAGTCCGGGGCTTTTTTGTTGCGCGTAAAAGCGGTATGTTGGGAAGGGAAACCGAACGCAGGAGGTGCGACCATGATCGTAGAGGAGACGGCCGCCGCTGCGGGGCGCATCGCCGTGATCGGTGGCGGGTCGCTGGGGCTTTTGCTGGCCGGACGCCTGGCGGCTGCGGGAGCCGATGTGCGTCTGGTGGTGCGCACCGGGGACCAGCGTGATCGGCTGCGGGCCGAGGGCCTTTTCGTGGAAACCGCGGGTACCATCCTTCATGTGCGCGTTCCAACTTTTTCCACCGTCGATCCGCCAGATGGCCCGGTGGCGTGGGGAGTGCTGTGCGTCAAGCAGCGTCATGTCGCCAATGCCGCTCCGGTGTGCGCCGCGTGGCTGGGGACGTCGGGGCGGCTGGTGGCGTGGCTTAACGGGCTGGGCCACGAGGAGGTGCTGGCCCGGTGGGTGGACGATGCGCGCCTCTATGCGGCGGTGACGACGGAGGGGGCGCTGCGGATGGACGCCGTGCGCGTGCGCCACACCGGCCGGGGCGAGACGCATCTGGGCCCGATGAACCCGAGGGCAGGGACACGGCCCGAAGGGGATGCGGCGCTTTCCGCCCTGGTGGCCGTCCTGCGGCAGGCCGGCTTTGCGGCGCACGTGACGCCCGACATTCGCCCGCGCGTGTGGCGGAAGCTGGCTGTCAACTGCGCGATTAACCCGCTCACCGCGCTCCTCGGCGTGCCCAACGGGGCATTGGTCGAGGCGATGGATCTGCATCCGGTGATGCGCGCGGTGGTCGAGGAAGTGGCGGCGGTGGCGGCCGCCGAAGGCGTTGCGCTCGGGGACGGGACCGTGGGCGCCGCCATCGCCGAGGATCTGTTGGCCGAGGCCCTCGCCGTCTGCCGCAAGACGGCGGCCAACTTCTCGTCGATGCTGCAGGACCTTTCGCGCGGGCAGCCCACAGAAATTGCCCATCTGAACGGCGCGGTGGCCTCCCGCGCCGTCCGGCGGGGCCTCGCGGCGCCGGTCAACGCCACCCTCGCCCGGCTGGTCCGAGCCAAGGAATCGCTGGGCAAGCCAGAGAAACAATTTCCAAGTAATCCAGGATAAACAATCGGAATTGTCCTCACCGCAGTGCCCGTGCTATACTGCGAGAGGAACGATCAGGCGAACCGGGAGGGCCGCGAATTGGACATTGTCAAAACCGCATGGCCGGACTTGTCTCCCTTTGTGCGTGACTACCTCGACGGCCGCGCCACAGCCCGCGCGCGCTTTGTCTATCCACCGTTTGACGTGGCGGCGCTGGATGTGCGCGCCGCCCGCTTGCGCTATCCGGCCGAGCGCCGAACCGCCCTCGCCGACGCCTTGGCCGCCTTCAACCGCGCCGTCGGCAACCATCCCGCTGCCTTGGCCAACGTGGAGCGCCTGCGCGACCCGACGGCGCTGGTCGTCGTCGGCGGCCAGCAGGCGGGCCTCCTCACCGGACCCCTGTACACGGTGTACAAGGCGATCACGCTGATTCGCTTGGCCCGGCGGGAGGAAGCGCGTCTGGGCCGGCCGGTGGTGCCGGTGTTCTGGATTGCCGGCGAAGACCACGACGCGGCCGAACCGGGGCATGTGACGGTGCTGGCGCCCGACCGCACACTGGAGACGGTGCGCCTGTCAACCCTGCCGGAGACCCGCGTCAGCGTCACGCGATGGCGCCTGCCGGCGGGGGAGCTGGAGGCCTTCGTTGAGCGGGTCTTCGCCCTGCTGCCGGACACGGAGTTCAAGCCGGCGTGGCAGGAAAAGCTGACCGCCTTCGCTGCCGAATCGGACACCCTGGTGACGTTTTTTGCCCGGGTGATGGCCGAGCTGTTCGGGAAACACGGTCTCGTTCTGCTCGATTCAGGCGATGTGCGCCTCGCTCCGTTGAAGGTGGACGCCTTCCGGGCGGTGGTGGAGAAGAACGACGAACTGCGCGCAGCGTTGGTCCGTAATGCCGCGTGGTTTGTGGCCCAGGGACAGACGCCCCAAGTGGACGTGCGCGAGGGGGACGCCCACTTGTTCTGGACCGGGGCGGGGGAGCGCAAGAAGCTGTGGGTAAGGGACGGCATCTTTGTCACCGACGATGGCACCCTCCGCCTGCCGCCGGGGGAGCTGGCGCGGCGGGTGACGGAAGCGCCGGAGGAATTTTCCGCCGACGTCGTCAGCCGCCCGCTGACGCAGGAAGTCCTGCTGCCGGTGCTCGCCTTTGTGGGCGGTCCGGGCGAAATCGCGTACTGGGGACTGTACCGGGAGCTGTTTGCCCTGGGCGGTTGGGAGATGCCTCCGGTGGTGCCCCGCCTCAGCGTCACCCTGGTCGAAGGGACGCTGCAGAAGGCGCTTCGCCGCGTGGGCCTGTCCCCCCTCGATGCGCTGGCCGGGCCCGAGGTTCTGGAGGCGGCGTGGCGCAGGGGGCTCGGCCGTCCGGACTTCGACGCGGCCTTTGCCGAAGCGGGGGCCGCCCTCGCCGCCCTGTACGAACGGCTGGCCGAGCGGCTTGAGGCGCTGGGCCAGGCGGCGCGCGATCTTACGGGGGCGAGCCGCGCGCGGGCGGAAGAGGGCCTCGCGTGGTTGCGCCGCCGCGTCGAGCGGGAGTGGGAGGGGCGCCATGAGGCCTCCCTGCGCCAGCTGAGCCGCGTGCGCTTGTCGCTGTGGCCGAAGGACCGCCTTCAGGAGCGGGTGTTCAATGTCTTCGCTTACCTCGTGCGGTACGACGGGCTTGTCGACCAGCTGCTCGACGCGCTCGGCGAGCCCGACGGACGCCACGCCATCGTGTTGTTGTAAGCGTGATACGGGAGATCCCCGAAGGAGGAGCCGATCGATGAGCATCGTTCGCGACATGGCCCTGGCCAAAGACGGCCACCTGAAGATCGAGTGGGCCGCCGCCCACATGCCCGTCCTCAACCGTATTCGTGAGGAATTTGAACGAACCAAGCCCTTCGCCGGCCTGAACGTGGTGATCTGCCTGCACCTGGAGGCCAAAACGGCCTACCTGGCCAAGGTAATCCACGCGGGCGGGGCCAATGTGGCCATTACCGGGTCGAATCCCCTCTCCACCCAAGACGACGTGGCCGCGGCGCTGGTGGAGGACGGCATCACCGTCTACGCCAAGTACAACGTGACGGCGGACGAGTACAAGGCGTTCCTCATCAAGACGCTGGAGACCGAGCCGGACCTGATCATCGACGACGGCGGCGACCTGGTGGCCCTTCTGCACGCCGAACGTCCGGACTTGGCCAAGAAGATCCGCGGCGGATGCGAGGAGACGACGACGGGGATTATCCGCCTGCGCGCACTGGAAAAGGAAGGCCGGCTGCGCTTCCCCATGGTGGCCGTCAACGACGCCTACTGCAAGCACCTGTTCGACAACCGCTACGGCACGGGGCAGTCGGTGTGGGACGGCATCATGCGCACCACCAACCTGGTCGTGGCCGGCAAGACGGCGGTGGTCGTCGGCTACGGCTGGTGTGGCAAGGGCGTGGCCATGCGGGCCAAGGGCCTCGGGGCGCGCGTCATCGTCACCGAGGTGGATCCAATCAAGGCCATCGAGGCGTACATGGACGGCTTTGAGGTGATGCCGCTCGAAGAGGCTGCCCCGCTGGGAGACATCTTCGTTACCGTCACCGGCAACGCTAGCTGCATCGACGCCCGTCACTTCCCCAAGATGAAGGACGGGGCCATTTTGGCCAACGCCGGCCACTTCGATGTGGAAGTGAACAAGAACGACCTGCAGAAGCTGAGCCGGTCGGTGCGCGTGGTGCGCAAGAACATCACCGAGTACACCCTGGAGGACGGCCGCCGGCTCTACCTTCTCGCCGAAGGCCGCCTGGTCAACCTGGCCGCCGGCGACGGGCATCCGGCGGAAATCATGGACATGACCTTCGCCCTGCAGGCGCTGTCGCTCCAGTATATCAACGAACACCATCACGAAGTGGGCCCGCGCGTGTTGAACGTGCCCTATGCCCTCGACCAGCAGGTGGCCCGCTTCATGCTGGAGGCGCGGGGCATCCGTATCGACGAGCTCACCGACGCGCAAAAGCGGTATCTTGAAAGCTGGAAGGTGTAACGCAAGGACACGGATTCCGGGCACGAACGGCCGCCGGTCCGATTATCTGGACCGGCGGCCGTTTTTTGGTTGGACGGCGGCACGTCCCGCCGCGGGTCTTACCCGATTCTCCCCCCCCCTTAGGCCTTTTTCCCTCCCTTCCCGCCGTGTCGAAATGAGTCGATTGTCGCGATTTTGGATCATTTACGTAACTCAGCAGGAATTTGCTTGTGCGTAGAGAATTGGGTATAGCGTGGTGAAGAGTGGGGAGCTGTGGGGGAGAATGGGGAACAAGACGGGGGATGGGCCATGTTTATGGGGGAGTTCCAGCACGCCCTCGATGACAAGGGACGGCTCACCATCCCGGCCAAGTTCCGGGAAGGGCTGGGGTCTCCCTTCGTCGTGACACGCGGTCTGGACCACTGCTTGTTTGCCTACCCCCTCAGCGAGTGGAAAGCCCTCGAACAGAAACTCCGGACGCTCCCCTTTACCCGCGCGGACGCGCGGGCGTTCACGCGGTTTTTCTTTTCCGGTGCCGTGGAATGCGAAGTGGATCGGCAAGGGCGGATCAACCTGCCGGCGAACCTGCGCGAGTACGCCCGCCTCACCAAAGATTGCGTGGTCATCGGTGTGGGGAGCCGCGTGGAGATTTGGGACAAGGCACAGTGGGAAGACTACATTCGCCGGCAACAGGAACGGTTTGTGGAGATCGCCGAAGCCATCGTGGATGTGGACTTGTAGCGTTGCTCGTCGCAGCGGTTGTGCGGGATATCCAAAAAAGAGGGATGCGTGGTGTTCGTTCACCAATCCGTGCTCTTAGAAGAGGCGGTCGGGGCCCTGGCCGTGCGGCCCGACGGCGTCTACGTTGATTGCACGGTGGGCGGCGGCGGGCACAGCCTGCGCATTGCCGAGCAGCTGGGACCGAAGGGGCTCCTGATCGCCCTGGACCAGGATGATGCGGCCTTGGAAGCGGCGGCGAGGCGTCTGGCGCCGTATCGCGATCGCGTGCGCCTGGTCAAGCGCAACTTCCGCCATCTGGCTGCCGTCTTGGCCGAACAAGGAATTCGCCGTGTGCACGGGATCTTGTTTGACCTGGGCGTCTCCTCTCCGCAGGTGGACGAGGCGGAACGGGGCTTCAGCTACCGGTTTGATGCGCCGCTCGACATGCGGATGGATCCCGAGCTGCCCCTCACCGCAGCCGACCTCGTCAACACCTGGACGGAGGCGGAGCTGGCCGATCTTCTCTGGCGCTACGGGGAAGAGCGTTTCGCCAAGGCCATCGCCCGCGAGATTGTGCGGACACGGACCAGGAAGCCGATCGAGACGACCGGCGAGCTGGTCGAGGTGGTGAAGCGCGCGATTCCGGCGCCGGCGCGGCGCACCGGCCCGCACCCCGCCCGGCGCACGTTTCAAGCGCTGCGCATCGCTGTCAACGACGAGTTGGGCGCCCTTCGGGAAGGACTGGAGGCGGCGGTGGCGCACCTTGCCGCGGGCGGGCGCGTGGCGGTGATCTCGTTCCACTCCCTGGAGGACCGCATCTGCAAGCAAGCGTTCCAGGAGTGGAGCCGCGGGTGCGTCTGTCCGCCCGGTTTGCCGGTATGTGCGTGCGGCAGGAAGCCGCTGGTGCGGGTGCTGACGAAAAAGCCGATCGTGCCGAGCCAAGAGGAGGTCCGGCGCAATCCGCGCGCGCGCTCGGCCAAGCTGCGGATTGCCGAGCGGGTAGGTGACGCGACCGGTGGGCATACGGGAGAGAGGGGGAACCACGGGTGAGCAAGCGATTCGGTTATGGGAATCTGGCCGTGGCGCAGCCGCAGGCCAAACCGCGTCAACACGCAAAGCGGACGGTGGCCGTGCGGACGCGCACGCGGCTGTCCATGGGCGAGAAACTGGCCTATCTGGGGGCTTTGCTCGCCGTACTGGCCACCCTGGTCTTCTTGCTGGACCGGCAGAGCCAGATCGTCGAGAATAACTACCAGATTCAGGCGCTCCAGAAGCAGATCGCCCAGACCCGAGAGGAAAACGTTGCCCTGCAGCTGAAGATCGCTGAGCTCAGCTCGCCCCAGCGCGTGTACGCGATTGCCAAGAAATATGGGCTTGTGGCCAATGATGGCGCGGTGCGGTGGCTCGACCGTCCATAGGGGGGAACGACGCGCATGGACGGAAAAACGGCGATCAAGGTGCGCGCCTTGTTGATGGGAGCAGTCGTTACGCTGCTCTTTTTTTTCCTGCTCGCGCGCCTGTTCTGGCTCCAGGTGGTTGAGGCCGATTGGTTGGTGGCGCGGGCCGAGCGGATGTGGGCGGCGGGGAGCCAAGTGCCTCCGGAGCGCGGGGCCATCCTCGACCGGAACGGCAAGGAACTGGCCAAGAACGCGACGGCGTATACGGTTGTGGCCACCATCAGCCCGAAGGATGAGCACCGCGTGCGAGATCCGGAGGACGCGGCGCGCAAACTGGCGCCGGTACTGGGCATGTCGGAGGACCAGATCCTTGACCTCCTGACGCGACGGGACGCCTATCAGGTGGAATTGCGTCCCGGCGGGTGGAAGATCGATCGGGAAAAGGCCAACCAGGTGCGCAAGCTGGGCATTCCGGGTATCTCGCTGGTGGAAACGACGCGCCGGTACTACCCCAACGGCGAGCTGGCCGCCCATGTCCTCGGGTTCCAGTCCCTTGACGGGAAGGCCGTGGGGGGAATCGAACAGGCGTATGATCAGGCGCTCGCCGGAACGCCCGGCACGATGACCGTGTGGCGAGACCTGAAGCGCAACGTGTTGCCAAACGGCCTCAAGGATGTGCGGCCGCCCAAGCCGGGGAAGACCGTCGTGCTCACCCTCGACGAGCAAATCCAATCGTTTGTTGAGCAGGCCCTCGACGAGGCGGAAAAAAGCTTTCGCCCCAAGAGCATGACGGCGATCGTCATGGACCCGAACACGGGCGAGGTTTTGGCCATGGCCAACCGGCCCACCTACAACCCGAACCGGTATTGGGAGGTGAAGGACTACCGCCAGTTTTTGAACGGGGCCGTCGCCTCCGTCTTTGAACCGGGGTCCACCTTTAAAATTATCACCCTGGCTGCGGCGATCGAGGAGAAGCTGTTCAACCCGAACGAAACGTATTTGTCGGGACGCATCAGCGGCCCCTTCGGCACCGTGCGCGACCACAACCGCCGGGGCTGGGGGCGCATCACGTTTCTCGAAGGCGTTCAGAAGTCGAGCAACGTCGCCTTCGTCATTCTCGGGTACCAGCGGCTGGGGAAAGAACGCCTCTACCAATACGTGATGCGCTTTGGCATCGGTGAAAAGACGGGCATCGAGTTGCCGGGCGAAGTCCCCGGCCTGCTCAAGCGCACGCACCAGATGTACCCGGCGGACGTGGCCAACATGGCCTTTGGGCAAGGGGTTGGCGTCACGGCCATTCAGCAGGCCGTGGCCGTCTCGGCCATCGCCAACGGCGGGAATCTGCTCAAGCCGCATATTGTCAAGGAGATCCGCGATGCCGAAACCGGGCAAGTGCTCTACCGGATGCAGCCGGAGGTTCGCCGTCGCGTCGTTTCCGAGGCCACGGCCAAACAGGTGCGCGACATCCTGGAGACCGTGGTGACCGACGGCACCGGACAGCCTTACGCCCTCGACGGATGGCGCGTGGCGGGTAAAACGGGGACGGCCCAGAAGGTGGGACCGGACGGTCGCTACCTGTCGGGGAAGTACGTCTACTCCTTTATTGGTTTTGCCCCCAAGGACCACCCCCGTCTGCTGGTCTATGTGGTCGTCGACGAACCGGAGGTGGACCCGGCGCGTGGCGGCGGGGCGGTGGTGGCGCCGATCTTCAAGACCATTATGCGCAACAGCCTGTTGTACCTGAACGTGCCCCAGGACAAGCCCGGCGCGCCGGGTGCGGGTGCTCCCACGGTTCAGCCGGGGCAAGCGGCGCAGCGCCCGGCCGGACCGTCCGGCGCGGCAAACGCCACCGGAGCGCGTGGAGATGGGGACGGGCAGACCGGCTACATGCCCGACCTGCGCGGGTTGTCGCTACGCGACGCCCTGGCCGTCTGCGGCGAAATGGGCCTGCGGGCCGAGGTCCACGGGTCTGGTTACGTGGTTCGCCAGAGCATAGCGCCGGGCGCGCCGCTGCCCAAGGACAAGCGCGTCCGGCTGGAGTTGGCTGATTTCAGAGAAGCCGACGAAAACTAGAGAAAAAATATAGGATAAGGCACCCGGAATTCGGGAAGGAAAAGGCCGCTTTGGCCTTTTTGTTTTTTGGCCCGGAACGTCCCCCCAAGGCCTGTTCTACCGGTTTGTCTTCGGGAATAGGGTATATCCGGAAGGCACTGGGGCAGGGGGGAGGGCCTTGCGTGTCTCGAACGTGACCGTTCGCCGGCGGCTGGTGTGGCTTCTCGTGGGCGGGCTGCTCGTGTACACGACGTTGTTGTTCCGTCTGGGGTACTTGCAGCTTTACCAGTCGCCGTGGCTGTTGGGGAAGGCGGAGGACCTGTGGAGCCGCGACATTCCCATCGAACCGAAGCGGGGCCGGATTTACGACCGGCACGGCCGCCTCTTGGCCCAAAACGTCAGTGCCCCGTCGGTGCTGGCCGTGCCGGCGCAGGTCCGCGACCCGGCGGAGACGGCCCGCAAGTTGGCGGCTGTCCTCGGCATGCGCGAGGAGAAGGTGTACCGCCTGATTACCAAGCGGCAGCTGATGGTGCGCATCCAGCCGGAGGGGCGGAAGATCAGCCAAGAAAAAGCGGAAGCCGTGCGCGCCCTCCGGCTGCCCGGGATCATCGTTGCCGAAGACAGCCGTCGCTACTATCCGCGCGGCGCTTTCGCCGCCCACGTGCTGGGATTTGTGGGCATTGACAATCAAGGCCTCGCCGGGGTGGAGAAGGTGTACGACGAACGGCTCCGCGGCGTACCCGGCTATGTCTCCTTCTACGCCGACGCCAAAGGAGGGGCCATCCCCAACGAGCGGCAGCGGTATACGCCCGCCAAGGACGGGCAGGACCTGGTCCTGACCATCGATGCCACCATTCAGGCCATCCTCGAGCGCGAACTGGAGCATGCCCAGATGACCTACCAGGCGGAGAACGTGATCGGGGTGGCCATGGACCCGAAAACGGGGGAAATCCTGGCCATGGCCAGCATGCCGGACTTCGATCCGGGGCGCTATGCCCAGTATCCCGTCGAGGTGGTCAATCGCAACATGCCAATTTGGCGGCAGTATGAGCCCGGGTCGACGTTCAAAATCATCACCCTCGCCGCGGCGCTGGAAGAAGGCGTGGTGCGCCTCGACGAGACGTTCAATGACCCCGGGTACGCGACGGTAGCCGGGGTGCGCCTGCGCTGCTGGCGACGGGGCGGACACGGACACCAGACATTTTGGGAAGTGGTGGAAAATTCCTGCAACCCCGGGTTTGTGGAGCTGGGCGAGCGGCTGGGAAAAGAACGGCTGTACCGCTACATCCGGACCTTTGGCTTTGGGGACCGCACCGGCGTCGACCTGGTTGGGGAGCAGCGCGGTCAGCTCTTTTCCCTTGAACGGATGGGCCCGGTGGAGCTTGCCACCACCGCTTTCGGGCAAGGGGTGTCGGTTACACCGATCCAGCAGGTGGCGGCAGTTTCGGCGGCCATTAACGGGGGCAAATTGATGCGCCCGCACATTGCCAAAGCGTGGCGCGATCCGCAAACCGGCAAGGTGGTGGAAGAGGTTAAACCGCAGGTGGTGCAGCAGGTGATTTCACCCGAGACGTCCAAACTGGTGCGTGAGGCGTTGGAGAGGGTTGTGGCCAACGGTACAGGGCGCAATGCCTACATCGACGGCTACCGTGTCGGGGGCAAGACGGGCACGGCCCAGAAGCCGGCCCCCGGCGGCGGCTACCTGCCGAACGAGCACATCGTTTCGTTTATCGGGTTTGCGCCCGCCGATGACCCGCAAGTTGTCGTTTACGTCGCCGTGGACAACCCGCAGGGCATCCAGTTCGGCGGGGTGGTGGCGGCGCCCATCGTGCGGAACATTCTCGATGAAACGCTGCGTTATCTGGAGGTGACGCCGCGTAAGGAACAGCTCGAGCGGAAGTTCCGCTACGGCGACGAAAAGCTGGTGCCGGTGCCCAATTTGGTCGGGGAGAGCATCGACGAGCTGCGCCGCAGCTACTACACTTTCCGCCTGGATGTGGAAGGAAGCGGCACCACCGTGCTGTACCAGTCGCCGCAGCCCGGGGTCAAGGTCAGACCCGGGGCGGTGATCCGCCTGTACCTGGGGCCCGGGGGGCAAGGGGCGTCGCAACCGAAACCGGATGACAATCCGCCGGCGGTTCATTAAAATGATAGCGTGTGCGCGACGCATCCCGCCCACAGGCGGGGGAGAACGCCTTGTTCCATGCGGCAGGATACGCGCAACGAAATGTCTGGGATCGCGTACCATTCGTCTATACTGAGGTTGAAGAAGGTGCCGCCGATGAAGTTGAGCCAACTGTTTGGGCCCTATCGCACCGCCCGGCGGGTGGGGGAAGATGTCGCCGTCACCGGCATTCAAACCGATTCCCGCCTGGTCCGTCCGGGCGATCTGTTTGTGTGCATCCCCGGGTTTCGGACGGACGGCCACCAGTTTGCCCGCGAGGCGGTGGCGAAGGGGGCGGTTGCCCTTGTAGTGGAGCGGGAGGTTCCGGTGGAGGTGCCCAAGGTTTTCGTCCGCGACGCCCGGCGGGCGCTGGCCTTTGCCGCAGACCGCTTTTACGGGCATCCCACGCGGGAGCTGAAACTGATCGGCGTAACCGGAACCAACGGCAAGACCACGACCACCCATTTGCTCACACGTATCCTGGAAGAAGCGGGGCACACGCCGGGGTTGATCGGAACGATGGCGATCCGGTACGCGGGGCGGGAGGAGCCCGCGGTCAACACGACGCCCGACGCGCTGGTTCTACAGCGCACGTTTCGGGCGATGGTCGACGCCGGCGTCGATTACGCGGTGATGGAGGTTTCCTCCCATGCCCTGGCCCTGGGACGCGTGCGCGGATGCCGGTTCCGCACGGCTGTGTTCACCAATTTGACGCAAGACCACCTGGATTTTCATCAGACGATGGAAGCCTACAAGCAGGCCAAGGGCCTGTTATTTGCCCAGCTGGCCGGCGATTACCGTGATGGCCGCGAGACCTTCGCCGTGCTCAACGCCGATGACCCCGTCGCGGAAGAATATGCCGCGCTGACGGCGGCCCAGGTGCTGACCTATGGCATGGGCGAAGGCTGTGACGTGCGCGCGCGCGACGTGCAGGTGACGCCGGCGGGCGTGTCGTTTCGCCTGGAAAGCTTCGCCGGGGCTGCGGACGTGGAGCTGCCCCTGGTCGGCCATTTCAACGTGTACAACGCCCTGGCTGCCGTAACCGCTGCGCTGGCAGAGGGCATCCCCCTCGAGACGGCCGTACGGGCCCTTGCCGACGTGACGGTACGGGGGAGATTTGAAAAGGTGGACGAGGGCCAGCCCTTCACCGTGATTGTCGACTACGCCCACACTCCCGATGGCCTGGCGAACGTGCTCAAGGCGGCGCGCGCGCTGACGTCGGGGCGCGTCATCGTGGTGGTCGGCTGCGGCGGTGATCGCGACCGCACCAAGCGCCCGGTGATGGCCCGCATTGCCGTAGCGTATGCCGACCTTGCCGTCTTCACTTCCGACAACCCGCGGTCGGAAGATCCCGAGCGCATTCTCGACGAGATGGAGGCGGGCGTGCCGGACGACGCCCGCACGCGCACGGTCCGCCTCACGGACCGGCGCGCGGCGATCCGCTATGCCATCGACGCCGCGAAACCGGGTGACCTGGTGTTGATTGCGGGGAAAGGTCACGAAACGTATCAAATTATCGGCGACCGCGTCTTGCCCTTTGATGACGTACAAGAGGCGCGGGAAGCCCTAAGGGGTCGAGGATGGTGAAGCGTCGTCTGCGCGAGGTCATCCGCATGGTGGGCGGCGCGTGGACGGGCACACCGGAGGAGCTGGACCGGTGGGTCAGCGGCGTTTCCACCGACACGCGCACGCTGACGCCCGGCGCACTGTTTGTGCCGCTCGTGGGGACGCGATTCGATGGCCATCAGTTCGTGCGGGAGGCGCTTGGCCGCGGGGCGTCCGCCTTCCTGTGGCAGCGCGACCGGGGGGTGCCGCCGGGTTCTGCCATTGTTGTTGAGGACACGCTGGCGGCGCTGCAGCGCCTCGCCCGTGCCTATCGTCGCGAGCTGGGCGCCCGCGTGATCGGCGTGACGGGCTCAAACGGCAAGACCACGACGAAAGATTTGATCGCCGCCGTGTTGGCCCAGCGCTATCGCGTCCACAAGACCCAGGGCAACCTCAATAACCACATCGGCCTGCCGCTGACCCTCTTGTCGGCACCGGCGGACACCGAGGTGGTGGTGTGCGAGATGGGCATGAGCGGACGCGGGGAGATCGCGTGCCTGTCCCGGATCGCCGAGCCGCAGCTCGCAGTGATCACCACCATCGGCGAGGCGCACCTGGCCCAGCTCGGTTCGCGCGAGGCCATCGCCGAGGCGAAGCTGGAAATTGTTGAAGGGCTGGATGCGGACGGTACCCTGTTTCTCGACGGCGACGAGCCCCTGTTGGATCTTGCGGCGGAGCGCTTTGCCGGGACGATCAGCCGATGCGGCTTTGGACCGCGTTGCCAGTGGCGGGCCCAGGATGTGGCGTTCCGTGGCCTTGACGGGATGACGTTTCGCGTCGGAAACGAGCCGTATGCCGTGCCGATACCCGGCCGCCACAATGTGAAAAACGCCCTGTACGCCGTGGCCGTCGGTCGTACGCTGGGCCTTGCGCCGGAGGAAATCCGCCGGGGGCTGGCCGGTGCCACGATCACCGGCATGCGAACGGAGCGCGTGCGCGGCATCGGCGGTGCGACGGTGCTGAACGATGCCTATAACGCCAGTCCCACGTCGGTGCGCGCCAGCCTCGAGCTGCTCGCTGCCTTGCCGTTTGCCCGGCGGGTGGCCGTACTCGGCGACATGCTGGAACTGGGGCCGGAGGAGGAAGCGCTCCACCGCGATGTGGGGCGGGCCATCGACCCGGCGCGCATACACTGGCTGGTAACGGTGGGAAAGCGGGCGCGATGGATTGCCGAAGAGGCAGCGAAAGCGGGGTTCCCTGCCGCGCGCATCCGCTGCACCGAGACGCCGGACGAGGCGGCAGACGCCGTATTGCCGCTGACGGGCGCGGACACGGTGATCCTGGTCAAGGCGTCGCGCGGCATGGCGCTGGAGGCGATCGTCCGGCGCCTCACCGCTGAGTGAGGGGGGCTAGAGATGGACGCACGGATCCTGTTGTTCTCCTTGATCGCTGCTTTTCTCATCGCGGTATTGCTCGGTCCCCTGTTCATTCCCCTGCTGCGCCGCCTGAAGTTTGGCCAAAGCATTCGCGAGGAAGGGCCCCAGGGCCACCGCAAGAAAGCGGGCACGCCGACGATGGGCGGCACGATCATTTTGCTTGCTCTCACCCTGTCGGTGTGGAAGTTTGCCAACCCAACGTGGGAACTGAAAATGCTGCTCCTGGTATGTCTGGGCTTTGGCGCCGTGGGCTTTGTGGACGACTTCATCAAGGTGGTCATGCGGCGCAACCTGGGGCTGACCGCCAAGCAGAAGTTGTTCGGGCAACTCCTCGTGGCCTTTCTCTTTTTCCTCATGCTGCAAAAAACCGGTTATTCCACGACCGTGTACGTCCCGGGCACCGACTGGGGCGTTGATCTGGGCTGGGGCTACCTGCCCTTTCTGCTGTTTCTGGCCGTGGGGACGGCCAACGCGGTCAATCTCACCGACGGGCTGGACGGGCTTTTGGCCGGTTCCAGCGCCATTGCCTTTGGCGCGTACGCCGTGATCGCTTCGGCCTTCAGCATGGCCGACGTGGCCGTGTTCTGCGCGGCCACCGTTGGGGCAGTGCTAGGGTTTCTTGTGTTTAACGCGCACCCGGCCAAGGTGTTCATGGGCGACACCGGCTCCCTGGCCTTGGGCGGCGCGTTGGCCGCTGTGGCTGTGTTGACGAAGACGGAACTTTTGCTTGCGCTCATCGGCGGGTTGTTCGTCATCGAGGCCCTGTCGGTCATCATTCAGGTGATTTCCTTTAAGACCCGCGGCAAACGCATCTTCCGGATGAGCCCCATCCACCACCATTTTGAGCTGAGCGGTTGGTCGGAATGGCGCGTGGTGGTGACTTTCTGGCTGGTGTCCGCGCTCTTTGCCGGGGCCGGCCTGTATCTTGAGGTGTTTTCCGGATGAAAAACGTCAAGCATCTGACGGGCGCGCGCGTTCTCGTTCTGGGGCTGGGGGAAAGCGGGTATGCCGCCGCTGTGTTGCTGAGCCGCTTGGGCGCGCATGTGGTCGTCAACGACCAAAAGCCGCGGGATGCCGTACCGCTGTGGAAAGTGACCGACCTGGAACGGCGCGGCGTCTCGGTGGTGTTGGGCTCCCATCCGGAAGGGATTGTGCACGCCGGACTGGACTGGGTGGTGAAAAACCCGGGCATCCCCTATTCGGCACCGCCCGTCCAGCAGGCGCTGGCGCTGGGGATTCCCGTGATCACGGAAGTGGAACTGGCCTACTGGGTTAGTCCCGCGCCGATCATCGGCATCACCGGATCCAACGGGAAGACGACGACCACCACGCTGGTCGGGCACATGTTGCGCACCGATGGCCGTGACGTTGTCGTCGCCGGGAACATCGGGCGGGCGCTGTGCGCGGCGGCGGCGGACGTGCGACCCGATCAACTGCTGGTTGCCGAGCTGTCCAGCTTTCAACTCCTCGGCACCTGCACGTTCCGCCCATGGATTGGCACTGTGCTGAACGTATACCCCGCCCACCTCGACTACCACGGAACCTTTGCCGACTATCAGCGGGCCAAGGGGCGGCTGTTTGCCAACCAGACGGGTGCCGACCACGCCGTGGTGAACGCCGACTGTCCGGCGAGCGCCGAATTGGCGGCGGGCACCCGGGCGACGGTGTGGGCGTTTAGCCGCCAGCGTCCGGTGGAACGCGGCGTGTACCTGCGTGGTGACGCGGCGGTCTTTCGCGGGGACGGACCGGAGGAGGTCCTGTTTGGCGTCGGCGACATCGCGCTGCCCGGCGCGCACAACGTCGAAAACGTGCTTGCCGCGGCACTGATCGCCCGCCTGGCCGGCGCATCGGCGGCGGCCATACGGGAGGCGGTGCGCACATTCCGAGGCGTCGAGCATCGCCTGGAGTTTGTGCGCGAAGCGGGCGGGGTGCGCTTCTACAACGACTCGAAAGCCACCAATCCCGAGGCGACGAAACGCGCCCTGGACGCCTTTGACGCGCCGATCGTGTGGATCGCTGGTGGTCTGGACCGCGGCCTTTCCTTCGACAGCCTCATCCCGTCGCTCCGGGCACGCGTCAAGGCTGTGGTGGCGTACGGGCAGACGGCCGAAAAGATATTGGAAACGGCCCGCCGTGCGGGGGTCGACCGCCGCGCCCGGGTCGAGACGGTGGAGGAAGCGGTGGTCGCGGCCTATTCCTTCGCTGCGCCGGGCGATGTGGTGCTCCTGTCGCCGGCTTGCGCCAGTTGGGACCAATTTTCCTCGTTCGAGGAACGCGGGCGCATGTTTAAGACGGCGGTGCATAGGTTGATACCGAAATAGGAGCCTGTACCCATCGACCGGCTTCCCGACGACACGGGCCGGAGAAGGAGGCGGCGGGATGAAGACGCGCACCGCACCGGACTGGCTGATCCTTCTGCCCACCCTGGGCCTCTTGGCCATTGGCGTGATCATGGTCTACAGCGCCAGCGCGGTGCTGG
>PKQU01000072.1 GCA_017577925.1 Bacillota bacterium | reverse complement strand
CCCGTCGGTGAGGGTCGCGCGGAGGCTCGTGCGCTCCGCGCCGGGAATGGCGCAACTGACGATCACTTTGCTGTGGGTCTGGTAGACGTCCACCTGTGGGCCGGGATCCACGGCGAGGTCCCCGTCGTCCGATGCGGAGGCGGGCAACGTCGCGGCCAGCCGCTGGACCTCCTTCAGGTGCGTCCAGAAGTCGTTGTCGAACAGGCGCTGCAGGTGGATGAGCGGGTCCCAGGGCCCCTCGCCGGTACCGAGCTGGCTCAACCTTTGGGTGAGGGCTTGGAGGTGTTGCAGGGACGCTTGGAGATTCTTCATGCGCACCACTCTCCCTCCGCTTTAGGCTATGCGCCAACGTCTGCAACGGTTCTTGGCCGTGGAGGGGCCTTTCACGGCGATGCGCATACGATAAAGGGCGCGACAACTTTCTGCGGGGGGGCGTGGGACATGGCGGCATTTGTCTTTCTCGGGGCGTTTAAAGTCAACAGCATGAGCGACAATGCTTCGGTGAACATCGGAAAACAGACGCTCATCGGCTTTGACAGCGAAAACACCTGAAAGGCGGGGGGCAGTGTGACCAACGGCGATTTTGACGCGGTGAACACGCCCGTGGTGATTCCATCCGTTGACGACGTCACGAACGACGTGCTCAGCCCCACCATCAGCAATGAAGTCATCTAGCTCTAACCCGCAAAAAAGGCTGCCTCCCGGTGTGAGGAGGCAGCCTCATTTGCTTTGCGCGGTGATCTGGCATTGGAGGGCGGAAATGTTCCGTTCCAGCTTGACGATGCGCCGTTCCGCGTCGGCGAGGCGCTTTTCCAGATGCCGGATCAGGCGGAGGATGGCGTGAATGTCCGGCGGGGGTATCCCGGGCGGGTACGAAAAAGCGTAGGGATGGGGGGAAGCATGCGGGTTGTTCATGGCTGTTCTCTCCGATCTGCGTTTGGATGGGCCTGCGGCCGGGGCGATGATGGCGGTTCACGCGTGGGGATCGGAAGAAGCCGCACGATCCGCGTGTGCCCGATGTTCAGGGAGCCCGTTTCGCGGATCTGGTTGACAGCGATGGTGCCCACCGCGATGGTCGGCGCGCTCGCCCTTTCCCGCATCGGGTTCGATTTCGTGTTGGGCATCCGGTTTTCCTCCGTTCGGCGATGGGGCGGCAGGGGGAACCCCGTCCGGCGGGTGTCGATTGGCGCATGTGGAGACGGTGCGGTCCCCTCTTCCGGATTCACCAGGTCGGCAAGCGGCCGGTTGCCGACCAGGAGCTGGGGATCGACGGGGAGCGCGGCGTTGTGGGCGATGCCCACGTTGAGGATGCCGTTCAGCGTGTTTACGGTGAGGGTGTCCACCCGGTTCTCCAGCTTTTCGATCACGATTTGGCGCGGGGCCGCCTTGAGGGCCTCCAGCTCCGCTTTGAGCTCCGCGACTTGCTGCTGCAGCAGGGTGAGACGCATCGTCGTATCGAGCCGTGTTTCTAGCCGTTCGCAGTGGCGGAGCAGCGCGTCGATGCGGTGGTGGAGCGCGAGAAGCGAGTGCCAGACCGAGTGCACGCCCATGCCAACCCCTCGATTCCATGGAAATTCCCGTTGTGTGTACGGTGGTGGAAGGGAGCGGTCGTAGCATTGTATGCGCCGCCGGTTGGGCGGGTGTCTACCGAGCGGGAGGTGGATGCTTGTGGTAGGGGGTTTTGTTAGAATGAAAACAAGAGCCGATGGCTCGCGAGGGTACTGCTCGCGATTGCGGGACGCACATAGGAGAGGGGACAATGGCGCTACTGGTGCTCCTTTTCATCGGTTTGGTCGCCGGTGTGCTGGGGAGTTTGCTTGGCCTGGGCGGTGGCGTGATCCTCGTGCCGGCGCTGCTGTCGCTGTCGGCGTTGTGGGGCGAGGCGTTCACGCCGCAGGAGGCGGTTGGCACGTCGCTGGCGGTGGTGGCCGCCACGGGCCTTTCGTCTACCCTGGCCTACCTGCGCCACGGCAAGGTAGACGTTTCCAGCGCGCTGTTCTTTTTTCTGGCCAGCGGGCCGGGCGCGGCGGTAGGGGTGTGGGCCAACCGGTTTCTTGACGACCAGCGCTTTTTCCTGCTGTTTGGGCTCCTCCTGGTGGCGCTCTTTTTTCTGCTGGCTTGGCGCGACCGCATCCGGCCGCGTCCGGGGCGCTGGACGGTGGTGCGCAAGCTGAAGACACCGGAGGGTGAGGTAACCTACGGGTATCGCCGGCGGGTGGCCCTGCCGGTTGCCTTTGCCGTCGGGGTCATTTCCGGGCTGTTCGGTATCGGCGGCGGGGCGCTGATGGTCCCGGTCATGATCTTGGCCTTTGCCTTCCCGCCCCATGTGGCCACGGCCACCTCGCTGCTGGTGATTCTCCTGTCGTCGGCCGTTGGCACGGTGGTGCATACCGCCTACGGCCATGTCCACTGGCAGGATGTGCTGATCTTGGCCCCCGGCGCCTGGTTCGGGGCCAAGGCAGGTGCGCGCCTGGCGCTTCGGCTTTCGGGCGCGTCGCTGGTGTTCGTCTTTCGCCTCGCCTTGCTGGTGCTCGCGTGCCGCATGTTCTGGGCGGGACTCGCATAACCATGGGGGAGGTGTCGCGTTCCCGACGCGCGGCGTGATCCTTCGGAGGTGCGGGAATGGGCCGATTGGTGCGGATTCATGTGCTGCACACCAATGACGTGCACAGCCATTTCGATCAGATGCCGCGCATCGCCACCGTCCTGCGCCGCATGCGGCGGGAGCTGGAAGCGGCAGGGGACGCGGTGTTTGTGCTGGACGGCGGTGACCATGTTGACCGCATGCATCCGGTGACAGAGGGGACCCGGGGATGGGCCAACGTCGACGTGCTGAACGCGTCGGGCTATGACGTGGTGACCATCGGGAACAACGAAGGCATCACCCTCCCTCATGAGTGGTTGGAACGGTTGTACGCCGGTGCCCGCTTTGACGTGGCCCTGGCCAACCTGCGCGATGCGCGAACCGGAGAGCGCCCGCCGTGGGCCAAACCGGTAGTCGTCCGAGAAGCCGGCGGTGTGCGCGTGGCCTTCATCGGCGTGACGGCGCCGTACCCTACGTATTACAATCTGCTCGGTTGGCACGTCGAAGAACCCGAGGGTGTGCTGGCTGAGCAGGTTCGCGTGTGGCGGGAGCGGGCCGATCTGGTGGTGGTGCTGTCGCATCTGGGATTGGGACAGGACGAGGAACTGGCCCGGTCCCTTTCCGGCGTGGATCTGATCGTCGGCGCCCACACCCATCATGTGCTCGCCCGCGGGCATGCGGTAGGCGATACCCTGATTGTGCAGTGCGGCCGCGGCGGGGGGCTGGTCGGACACGTGAGGCTGGTTTATGACCGGGACGCGCGTCGCGTGGTGGCCCGCGAGGCGCGCTGCCTTCCCGTGGTTGACGAGGTGCCCGATGCGGCGGTGGCAGAAGTGATCGCCCGCCGCGAACGCGAGGCGGACGCGGTGCTCTCCGAACCGGTGGCCGCGCTCGCGCAGCCGCTTCCGGTTTCCTGGGAACGGGAGTCGCCGCTGGCCAACCTGCTGGCCGCCGGACTTCGCCGCTGGGTGCAAGCCGACGTGGCCCTGGTGAACGCCGGTACGCTGTTGGCTCCGCTGGTTGCCGGTCCCGTGACGCGCCGGCAGCTGCTCGCCGCCTGCCCACACCCCATCAACCCGTGCCGGCTTACCTTGACCGGCGAGGCCCTCCGGATCATCCTGGAAGACAGCCTGCGGGACGAGCGGATCCGCGCGCCGATCCGCGGCTTCGGTTTTCGCGGCCGGGTTCATGGTTGGATGTGTGTCGACGGGCTGACGGTGGAATATGACCCGACTGCGCCCGAAGGTTCCCGCATTGTGCGCATCATCGGGGACGAGGGGCCGCTCGACCCGCGTCGCGAATACCGTGTGGCCACGTTGGACATGTTTACCTTTGGACCACACTTCCCGCTCTTTCACTACGGGCGCGACGTACGCTACTGCTTGCCCGAGTTTCTGCGTGATGTGCTGCAGGAAACCCTGCAGTGGCCCGAAGCGGTGGCCGCGAGCCATCGTCGCCGCTGGGTGACGGTGTGCCGGGCAACGTAATGCCCCGGGGCGCAATGCATTCGGATCGGAGGGAGCGCCATGCGCTTTTTGGAGGATCTGTACGCGTTTTATCGCGAGCAGATGGCCGCGAGCGAAGAGGATACGATGATCCTGCTCGTCTCCATCTTGCAGGAGCACAACCGGGAGGACCTGCTGCGCATCATCGGCGAGATGAGCGAAGCGGAGATGCGCGACATGTTGGCGTTGTACCTGTTTGAACGGATCCAGCAGAAGATGGCCCGCGAGGCGGGGCAGGTCGGGCCGGCGCGGCAGGCGACGCGGATGCACTGAGGCGGCACGTTACGCCCGACGGTGGCATAAGGTGGTAGGGAACGGCGTGGCAGACCACTGCCGCAAAGGAGGACGGGATGTGGTTCACCTGTACCCGATACCGATGGCCAATGGCGTGGCCGTGGCCGTAGAGGTGCACCTGCCGAAGACGAAGCTCCTCGCCGTGACGGCCGGCGGCGGCTACATCATGTGTGGTGCACTGGATGTGCGGCTTCTTGACGAGCGGCTGGCCAGCCGTCAGATCGTGGCCGGCCGGGCCGTGGGCGTCCGGACCATCGACGATCTGCTTTCGGCGCCGCTGGAGTCGGTGACGCAGGCTGCGGCTGCGCGCGGGATCACCGCAGGCATGACCGGTCGGGAGGCAATTGAACGCCTGCTGGCGACGGAAACGGCAAGGGGGTAACCTTGCCGTTTTTGTGTTAACCTCGAATTTGATCCTTGGATGTGGGAATTTCTTCACGTGCCAGTTGGTAGAAGTTTGTCTATAATTGACGTGACGTGTTGTGTCGAATGCGGTGGAACGACGAAGGAGGGCCCGCGATGCGGCTGGTCTTCCTGGATGAGGTTCGGCCGGGCGCGGTGTTGGCGCGGCCTGTTTACAATGAGCGCGGGGCGGTGCTGCTTGCGGCCGGCGTGGAACTGACTGAGGCACTGATTTCGCGGCTCAAGGCGCGGGGCATTGGCCGCGTGTACGTGCGCGACCCGCGCACGGCCGACGTCGAGGTCAAGGGGCACCTCCGCGACGAAACGGTGCAGTATGCCCTTGGCGAATTGCGTCGAATCGCCGAGCTCCTCTTGGATGACTGCCAGGGGTTTCACCACGCGCTGCGCGCGGGGAAAATCGCCAAGCGGGTTGCCGATGTGGTGGATACCCTTTTGACGGAAGTGCGCCAGAGCAGCCGGGCTGTCTTTCTGCTGTCGGATCTGTACGCTTACGACACGCCGCTGTTTTTGCACTCGCTGCACGTTGCCGTGTACACCCTGGTGCTGGCGACGGCCCTGGGTTTCCCGGAGCGTGACGTGCGGGAGATCGCCTTGGGCGCGCTGCTCCACGACATCGGCAAGCTGCTCATTCCGCGGCAGATTCTGGACAAACCGGGGCGGCTGACCGACGAGGAGTTTGCCGTGGTCAAGCAGCATGCCGCCCTGGGCTTTGAGCTGTTGCGCAAAGGCGAGGGAATTTCCCTCCCCGTCGCCCACTGCGCCTTTCAGCACCACGAGCGGCTCGACGGATCGGGGTACCCGCGCGGGTTGAAGGAGGAGGAGATCCACCGCTACGCCAAGGTGCTGATGGTGGCCGACGTGTTTGAAGCGCTGACGGCCCACCGGGTGTATCGGCGGGCCATGCTCCCCCACGAGGCGCTGGAGCTGATGGAGCGAGAGGCGGGCACGAAGCTTCCGGCCAGCGTGGTGCGCTGCTTGCGCGACCACATTGTCTTGTACCCGATCGGGGTGACGGTGCGCTTGAACACGGGTGAGGAGGGCGTGGTCGTCGACACCAACACCCGTTCACCCGATCGTCCGGTGGTGCGCGTGCTGCGCGACCCGAGCGGCCGCGACCTGCCGGAGGCGGAGGTGTACGAGTTGGATTTGTCCAAGCATCCCGATCGGTATATCGTTGTGTGCCAGGCGTGGTCAAGATGATCCGGCCCACAAAAAGGAGGGACAGCCGTGGCGGCGTGGGATGAGGCACGTCTCTTGCGTTACGTCTCCAATCTCGACCGCAATGTGTACGTCATCTTCAACCTGCCGGAAGAAGTGATCGCCGTCATTTTTGCCTACGTCAGCCGCAGTCCCCTCTCGTTCCGCGAGAACCTGAAACGGTTGCTCGCCGACGAGGAGCTGGCCCTTGCCTCCGCCACCGAGACCGATGCGCCCATGGCGCGCCACGTGCTGGCCCAGGAGAAGGCCCGCCAATTCCACGAAAAGTGGGTGGTCGGCTACGGCCACAGCAGCGTGGCCGAGCACGCCGTGGCCCATGTCGGCGTGGAGAAGATCAGTCGGCTGGCCTCGGCCGAACTGGAGTTGGCCACCAGTTTCAACAGCTTCACGGAGTACAGCCAGCGCTACCAGCGGCCGAGGCGAGGCGACGTCTATATTCCGCCCGAGCTGGATGCCCACCCGGAGCTGAAGGCGCGGTACCTCGCCGTGCAAGAACAGACCTTTGACGCCTACGAGCGGTTGCTCGAGGGTCTCCTGGCTTATCTGCACGCTACCGAGCCGCGCCGGGAGGGCGAGGGGGACAAGGCCTACCGCACGCGCCTGGAAAAGATGGCCTTTGAGGACGCGCGGTATGTTCTGACCTTGGCCGTGCACACCAACCTCGGGCTTACGGGCAACGGGCGCAGCCTGCGCGACACGATCGTGCGCCTGTTGTCGCTGCCGTATCGCGAGTGCCGGGACCTGGCCCGCGCCCTGGAAGCGGAAGTGTCCCGTGTGCTGCCGACGCTGCTCCGCCACGTGCGCCCCAATGACTACCTCGTGGGCACGCGGGAGGTGCTGGACGCCTACGCGGCGCGCGTGCAGGCGGAACCCTACCGCACCGCAGAGCGGGAGCCCTATGCCCGCTTGCTCTCGGCTCCCGACGAGGAGACGGCCACGCAGCGCCTGGTGGCCCACTTGCTTCTTTCCACCGGCCGGCTGTCGCGCGAGCAGGCGGAAGAAGCCAGCCGGCGCATGTCCCTTGCCGAGCGGAACCGCCTCATCGAGGAGGCCCTCGTGCGGCTGCGGTTTTTCGACAACCCCGTTGATTCCTTTGCCCATGTGTACTACGAGGTGGCCTTCCAGGTGTCGGAGGCCAACTGGCACCAGCTCCTGCGCCACAACCGGAAGACGAACTTTACCTACCAGCCGCCGACGGTGCGCAATGGCTACACCGTGCCGCCGCGGGTGCGCGCTGCCGGCCTCGAGGCGCCGTTCACCGAGGCGATCGCCGCCGCCGAAGCGCTCTTTTTCGAGCTGGAGGCGGTGGAACCCACGCTGGCCCCCTATGCCGTCACCGGGGCCCATCATCGGCAAGTGTACGCCTCGATGAGCCTGTGGGAGCTCTACCACCTCATCAACTTGCGTACGTCGCCGGAGGCGCAGTGGGACATTCGCATGGCGATGGAGTCCCTCTACGAACAGGTGCGCGCCATCCATCCGTCGCTCATCCGGTACGCCAAGCGGCGCGCGTAGTGCCCCGGTGGGGCGGGAGCAGCCCGGCCCATCGGGGTGTCTTTCTTTCTCCGCTGCCGCATACCCATGGAAGCGGAGGGGATGGCGATGGGGGCTCGGTTCGGGCGGCGCCGGCGCTTTTCGATTCGGCTGTCACCGCGCATGAAAGTGTTCGTGCTGCTCGTGGTTCTGGGGCTTGTCTTGTTTCAGACCCTGTATCTGATCGAGCACAACCTGTCGCCAACGTTGCGCACCATTGCCGAGGCGCGGGTGCAGCAGATCGCCACCCAAGCAATCAACGACGCGCTGTCGAAGAAGATTGCCAACAGCACTCATTTCCGCAGGCTGGTGGAGATTGAAAAGGACCGGGACGGCCGGATCCAGGCCGTCCTGTTTAACTACACCGAGTACGTGCGCATCCAGGCGGAAGCGGCGCGCCGCGTGCTCGATTCGCTGCGACGGTTGGAGAAGGAACTGGAAAACGAGGAGCGCGTCGAGGCCATCCCCCTCGGTCGGGCCTTAAACAGCGAGATCCTCACCCACTTCGGCCCGGACATCCGCATCAAGCTGATCCCCATCGGGGCGGCCAAGGCCGACATGGGCGTGGAGATGCAGCAGGCCGGCATCAACATCGTGTTGGTGCGCGTCTACCTGGACGTGCAGGCCACGGTGCGCATTGTCATCCCCTTCGCCACGGCACCGACCACGGTGTCCACCCGGGTGCCGATTACCCAGGCCGTCCTCGTCGGCCAGGTGCCCGACGTGTACTACCAAGGCTTTACGGGAGAACAGGGGAACATGGTGCCGCCGCCCGCCATCATCACGCCGCAGCGGCGGGAGGAGTAGTGGGGGACCTTCGCCGGCATCAGGCGGCCGCACCGTCATTGTTCCGCTTACGGTCAGGTCCTTTCTCCAACAAAAAACGCCCTCGGCATATCGGCGACCGCGGGCGTGGCGTTACCGGTTGGCGCCGCCGGTTTATCGGCGGCCTTTTCCTTTGGCGTGGCTTTCCCGCTCCCAGCGCTTTAGGTAGGGGTACGGGTCAAAGGACCACTCCGTACGTCCGTTGTCCTTGTACAGGCCAAAGTGCAGGTGCGGAGGGAATTTCCCCGAGGTGCCGGGCCTGCCGTAGCCCGAGCTGCCCACGTAGCCGATGCGTTGCCCCGGTTTGACGATGTCGCCGACGCGCAGCCCTTTCTGGAAGGCGCTGAGGTGGGCAAAGTAGTGGTAGGTGTTGTTCAGGTCGCGGATGCCGATGCGCCACCCCCCGTAAGGGTTCCAGCCCATCACCTCGATGATGCCGTAGCACGTACTGACCACCGGGGTACCATAGGCGGCGAAGATGTCCGTTCCCTCGTGGATGCGAACGCCGCCCCATCCGCGGGTGCTGCCCCATGTCGAGGTGTAGGTATAGCGAAAGCCGTGCGGGATGGGAAACGCTTTCTGGTGCAAGTCGAGCGTGCCAAAGGCGCGGATCAGGCGGGCGAACTGCTCGATGCGCCGGACGGTCCGGTCGCTGCCGTAGTGCTCCCACAGCGCGATGCGGATGTCGTCGTCGCTCAAGCCGTAGCTGGCCAGATAGCGGGCAAAGGCGTAAGCCACGTCCTCAGGGTCGTTGGGGTCGGCGCGCCCGTCACCGTTGGCGTCCCGTCCCATGCCGCCAAAGAACGTCACCGTCCGCGGATCCGTGTCGGAGGGATTGGGGTTGAGCGGACCGGCCCACGCGTGCGGCGGGATGTGCAGGGCGACGAGCCCGTCCCGTTTTGGCAGGTCGCGCCGAACCGCCTGGATGCTCCGCTCCCATTG
>PKQU01000071.1 GCA_017577925.1 Bacillota bacterium | reverse complement strand
TGTTTTGCGGCCGATTTTCGCGTGGCGGACAGGAATTTGGCCTGCCGTCGCGAAAACGAGGTAAGTAGGAAAGATGAACGGAACCGTCCCCATTGTTCGAAAAGGGAGTTTTCGCGATGGACTGGAAGAAGCTCTGGAAACAAGTAAAAGCATGGCTGGCAAAGGAAGCGTCAACGCCAAGCGGTTTGGATGATGACCCGGTTCAGGCGATGAAGCGGGCCAAAGCCCGCATCATGACGGTGTATCCGGATGAAACGCCCCCGTTGACGAAGCCCGTCGCGGGACCTGTGATGCCCAGTGGGCCGCTACGCCCCCGTGCCCGGAAGCGGCCGTTTCCTTTTCCCGCCGTGCCGGATGACGAAGGGCTGTCGGCACCGATACCTGGGCAGCGCGGGAACCGCTTTGGGGAACGGAGCGGGTTGACGATGGGAAGCGAGCTGGCGAGCGAGCGGATCCGGTCGAACACCCCCGATACAGAGCCGCGGCCGGCACCGTTTCGCCCGACGGATGTGCCATCGCCGGTGTTCGGCTTCCGGTCGCGACCGCAGCGTCCTTCGCCGCCCCGGAGCGAAGGAACCCCTCAGGTGGAGCAGACGACACCTCCTGCGGCGAAGGAAGCCTCTACGCCCAGCGGGGAAGAGACCGCCTCTCCGGCAGAAGCGGTTACCCGCGCCGTTGAGGAGGCCGCCGCAACGAGGGCGGCGGAACCCGTGGTGGACGTGGAGGACACCTCCCGTGTGGACGAGGGGATTCCCGCAAGCGTGAACGGGCTTGCTTCCGCGGCAGACGAAGCCGCCCCCGCTGCGGAGCCGGCGGTGCGGGTGGTGGAAGGCGTTCCGGAGGGGGAGGACGAGTCCCGAGGAACGGAGGGGGAAGGGGACACGCCCGATGCCGACGGGAAAGGTTCCGGCGCGGATCCGGATGCGTGCCCGCCGGCGGATGCCGTTCCCCCGCCGGTTGCCTACACTGTGCGGTATGCGATCCCGCCGAGGCTCAAAGCCCAGTTGGCTGCGCAAAACGTGCCGTTTAACGTGCTGGCGCGCCCGGTTCCGGGTAGTATCGCCATCGTGCGTTTTCACGGAACAGCGGCGTCGGACAGTGCACCGGGTTCAACGGCGGATGCGGCCCATGCGGAGGATTCGGCCCATAGGCAAGGGAGAGCGGATGGCGTGCCGGAGGGCTCCGGCGTCACGGCAGACCATGGGGGCCAGCGGCCCGCGCCGGCGGGAATTGGTGCCTCGGGCGGTCACCCGGCGATGTCCGGTGCGCCGCAGAGCAAAGCCGTCGGTGCGTCTCCGGAACGGTCGGACGCTGCGGCTGCAGGGGATGACGCACGCCGGGACGCCGACACGCCCTACGTCCCGCCTTCCCTCGACCTGCTTGACGATCCCCTGCCCTGCGCCGGGGAGGACGAGGCGTTTATCGCCGAACAGATGCGCAGGCTCGAGGAGACGCTGCGCCATTTTCACGTGCGGGCCAGCGTGACGGGTGCTACGCACGGGCCCACCGTGACGCGTTTCGAGGTGCAGCCCGAACCGGGGGTAAAGGTGAGCCGGATTACGGCGCTGGCCGACGACATCAAGCTCAATTTGGCGGCGCGGGACATCCGTATCGAGGCGCCCATTCCCGGGCGCTCGGCCGTCGGCATCGAAGTGCCCAACCGGACGCGGGAGCCGGTGTTCCTCAAGCGCATCGTCGCCCACGAAGCGTTTCAACACCACCCGTCGCCCTTGGCTGTGGCGGTGGGCGTGGACATCGGCGGGGACGTGGTGGTGGCCGACTTGCGCAAGATGCCGCACCTCCTCATCGCCGGCGCGACCGGGTCGGGCAAAAGCGTATGCATCAACGCGCTGCTCATCAGCCTGCTGTACAAGGCGTCGCCGGAAGTGGTGCGCCTCTTGCTCATCGACCCGAAGATGGTTGAGCTGACGCCGTACCAGGACATCCCGCACCTGGTGGCGCCGGTGGTGACCGATGCCAAACTGGCCACCGCAGCGCTCCAGTGGGCCGTGCAGGAGATGGAGCGGCGCTATGAGCTTTTTGCCCGCTGCGGCGCGCGCGATTTGGAACGGTACAACCGCCTGGCCAAAGCGCGCGACGAGGAGGGCACGGGCCCGCTCCCGTACATCGTCATCGTCATCGACGAGCTGGCCGACCTCATGATGGTTGCGCCCGGTGACGTAGAGGAGGCCATCTGCCGCATCGCCCAGAAGGCGCGTGCCTGTGGCATCCACTTGGTGCTGGCCACGCAGCGCCCGTCGGTGGACGTGATCACCGGGCTGATCAAGGCCAACATTCCGACGCGCATCGCCTTCGCCGTTTCGTCGCAGGCCGACTCGCGGACCATTCTGGACATGGCCGGGGCGGAGAAGCTCCTCGGGCGCGGCGATATGCTGTACCTCGACAGCGGCGACCCCAAACCGCGCCGCCTGCAGGGCTGTTTTGTCTCCGATGAGGAAATCGAGCGCGTCGTCGCGCACGTTCGCCGGCAGCGTGAAGCGGCCTATTGGTTCGACCGCGACGACCTGCTCCGCTCCGTGGGGGAAGCCGGCGACGTGGACGACGAATTGCTGGCCGAGGCGGTGCGATTTGTGATTGAACAAGGCCAGGCCTCGGCCTCCATGCTCCAGCGGCGCTTTCGGATCGGGTACAACCGTGCCGCCCGCCTCATCGACGCGATGGAAGCGCGCGGATGGATTTCCGCCCCGTCCGGATCCAAACCGCGAACGGTGCACATCACCGAGCAGGAGTATCGCGACCTGTTTGACCGGCCGGTGCATCCAGCCTGAAGCCGGGCGAGCCGCCGTCCCCTTGCTGCCGGGTGTGGCGAAGGACGGTCAGCCGCCTGACCGTCCGCTGGCCTGCAGCAGACGCCTTGCCAATGGGCAAGGCGTCGATTTTTTTGTCGCGTTGCCCTGGTTCCGGTGCCCGCGCTCAGGTTGCCGCAGCGGAAGGGGTTGCCAAAGTGAGCTAAAACAGATAGGATAATACTATGACTGTTATATAACAAGGAGCGGTTGCCGATGTGGGAACAGGTGTACACGCCGGTGGGCGGACAGTTGGCGGCGTCGGCGGCGTGCGCCCTCGTGCCCGTTGGGGCGTTTGTGTATCTGTTGGCTGTGCGCCGTGTTCGGGGATACCGGGCTGCCCTGATTGCCCTTGCGCTGGCGATCTTGTTGGCCGTTGGCGTTTGGCGCATGCCGCCCGCGATGGCCCTGGCCGCGGCGGGATACGGCGTGGCCTATGGCCTGTGGCCGATTGGCGGGGTGGTGCTGGCGGCGGTATTCTTGTACAAACTGGCGGAGACCAGCGGGCTCGTGGCGGTGATTCGCGCCTCGATTGGGCAGATCACCGCCGACCGGCGGCTGCAGGTGCTCCTCATCGCGTACGGGTTTGGCGGGTTCCTGGAGGGGGTGGCCGGTTTTGGCACGCCGGAGGCCATCACGGCGGCGCTGCTCGTGGGCCTGGGGTTTCGACCTCTGCTCGCGGCGGGGCTGTGTCTGGTGGCCAACACGGCACCGGTTGCGTGGGCCACAGTGGGCATCCCTATCGTCGTGGCCGCCCAGATGACGGGGCTTGACGCTTCGTCCATCAGCCGGGCGGCAGCCCTTCTGGTGATGCCGTTGTCGCTTATTATCCCCTTTCTCTTGGTGGCGATCGTCGATGGCTGGCGCGGCGTGCGCGAGACATGGCCTGCCGCGGCGGCAGCCGGCGGTACCTTTGCCCTCGTGCAGGTTGTGCTCGCATCGAAGGGACTGTACGAATTGCCCAGCGTGTTGGCGCCCTTGGCCAGTATGGCGGCGCTGGTCGGATTTGTGCGGGTGGTGCAGCGGAGGGGCAGGACGGCCCGTGCGGGTGCGGCGGCGTCTGTCCGGTGGCTGGCCGCAGATGAAGTGGCGGCTGCGGCTGCCCAACGTGGAGGCCCGTCCCTTTGGCCACGGGGGGCGGAGATGGGCGAGGGGCGTCCTGAATCGATACCGGCAGGGCAGGTTCTGCGCGCCTGGTCACCCTTCTTGCTGTTGATTGCCGTCGTTGGCGTTTGGAACGTGCCGGCGGTAAAGGAGTTGTTGGACCGCGCAGCGATCGTGGTGCCGGTTCCGGCACTGCATGAACGGGTGTGGGTGATGCCGCCGGCCGCCTCCGTCCCCATGCCCCTTCCGGCGGTGTACGTCTTCAACGGGCTGGGCGCGGCGGCAACGGCCGTGTTCCTCGCGGCGCTGGCGGCCAAGCCGCTGTTTTGCCTGTCGTGGCGGGCGTACCTGACAGTAGGCGGCCAAACACTGCGGGAGCTCGGGCGTTCGTTGGTGACGATCAGCCTCCTGCTGGGTGTAGCGTATCTGGCCCGTTATGCCGGACTCTCGGCGACGTTGGGCGTGTTCCTGGCCAAGACGGGCTCCCTTTTTCCGCTTGTGTCTCCGGTGTTGGGCTGGCTGGGGGTTATGGCAACGGGCAGCAACACGTCATCCAATGTGTTGTTTGCTCCGTTGCAACACGTTGTGGCGCAGCGGGTTGGTGTGGATTCGGCGCTCTTGGTGGCGGCCAATGCCGCCGGCGGTGCGGTGGGAAAGATGGTTTCCCCGCAGTCCCTGGCCATTGTGTGTGCGGTGACGAATCTGGTGGGGAAGGAAGCGAAGCTGTTTCGGTTTGCCCTCAAGTACAGTTTGGGCTTGTTGGCGTTGGTGTGTGGGCTTGCGATTGGATACGCGTGAGGGCTTTGCCGGGGTGGATGGCGGGCATCGGGAGCAGACAAGACGACCAAAAGCGGGAATTTTCAGGTGGCCGGAAGGGCCGGTTTTTTTTGCATTTCGTGATGTATCCCGTCCAGCGGGCGGAAAACGGGCAAAAATGGGGCAAAAGAATTTCGATCTTTTCGCCGATTTAAATGGTAACGAATTCTGGGAACAGGAGGTGTTTCGATGGAGAGGGAACCGGTGCGCATCCTGCGGAGCAAGGCGGCACGAGACGCGCTGCGGAAGGTGCAGCGGGTGGCGGAACGCATCGCGCCGCTTCTCCGGCAGGCGCGGGATCTGGAAGACGTGCGGGCGCGCGTGTACGAGCTGCTGGACGGCGAGCTGGAGGACGATGAATACCTGCTGCTTGTAGACCCGGAGGGGCGCGCGCTTGTCCACACCAACCGGCTGCGCGAGGGAACGCGCTTCACCGATCCGGTGGGGCAGAAGGCCGCGCAAACGACGGAGCCGCTTTTGCAGCTGTATTCCCGCAACACCGGTGAACTGGTCATCGACGCTTCCTGTCCGGTGGTGGCCGAAGGGGCCCGACGGTACAACCTGCGCTTGGGTCGCCTCCTTCATCGGCCGTTTTCGAAGCCGGCCATGTACGGGGTGGGGCTGATTCCTCCCGCTGCCGCCGGGAGCACGGTGTTGGCCTTCGCTTGGCCGGAAGGGGCCATTGCCACGGTGATCGGCCTGGCCGTCGGCGCGGTGGGCGCTGCCTTCTTCCACGCGGTTCTGGAAAGGCGTGTGGAGAAGTGGTTGCGCATCGCGCGCCACATTTCATCCGGTGATTTGACCCGGCTGGTAGAAGAAAAACGCCGGGACCGCTTTCACCAGGTTGGCTACGAGCTGAACAAGATTGTGCTGGGCATGCGGGCCATCCTGTCGGAGCTGGCCCAGGCGGCGGCAACATCGCGGGAGATCAGCGCCCGGCAGGCCGGCGAGACCCGCGAGCTGGCCGAGGCGTTGCGTGCGCTGAACGGAGAGGTGCAGAACATCCGTCAGGGAACGGAGCAGCAGTTTGCGGCGCTGGAGGAGGCGCTGGCGATGATCGAGGAGGTGGCGAAGGCGGCGGAAGCGATGAAGGCGAACACGGGGCGGGCGCTGGAGCTCAGCGACCAGGCCGCCGAGGCGGCGGCCGGCGGGACGCGGGCCGTCGGGGAAGCGCTAGCGAAGATGGAAGGGATCGAGCGGGCCGTCGAGGAGGCGGTGCGCACGGTCAACCGGGTGGCGGCGGACGCGGCGGAGATCGGCAGCCACGCGCAGGCGATCACGGCCATTGCGCGGCAGACGAACCTGCTTGCCCTCAATGCCTCCATCGAGGCGGCCCGGGCCGGGGAGAGCGGCCGCGGCTTTGCCGTGGTGGCCGACGAGGTACGCAAGCTGGCCGCGGAGACGAACGCCTTTGCCAAGACGATCCTGGAGATCATCGAGAAGATGCAGGGCGAGGCGGCGCAGGCGGTAGAGGCGGTGGAGCGGAGCGTGGCGGCCATTGCGGAGGGTGTCGAGGCGGTGGGGGTGGTAGGCGAGACGCTGCGGCAGTTGCGGGAGACGGTGGAGGAGGCGCAGGCGCAGGTGTCGGCGAACCACGGCCACGCGGAGGAGCTGCTTGCGGAATGCACGGAGATGGAGAAGGTGATGGGGGACTTGACGGGGATTGCCCAGCGTTTTACCGAGGCGGCGGCGGAGATGGCGGCCACGGCGGAGGCGCGGAGCGAGACGGTGCGCCACCTGGCCGGCGAGGCGGAAACGCTGGCCCGACAGGCCCGTGAGTTGACCAGGATCGTGCATCGGTTCCGGCTGCAATGATCGGCTGACGCGCCAGGCGATGGTGCTTCGTCTTCTCCAGAGCGGTTGGACGCGTGAGGGAACACTTTACGGGAACGGAAGGAGGATCTGCGTTGGATCAGAATACACGCATTCTTCAGAGCAAACAGGCCAAACAAGCATTGGAGAAGGCCAAGCGGATCGCGCAGGAGGTTTCCTCCCTCATTCGCCAAGCTGGTGAACTGGAACCGGTGCGAGGCGAAATCTACGCGCTCTTTGATCGTGAGCTCGGGGATGACGAATACATCGGCATTATCGACGACGAGTTGCGCGGGGTGATCCACACCAACCGGCTGCGCGAAGGGGTAATCTATACCGACCCCGTGTCGAAAAAAGTGGCCGCGACTGATGTGCCGCTTCTGCAGTGGTATCCGCGCAACACCGGCGAGCTGATCATTGACGCATCCTGTCCCATCGAGTCGACGGGCACCAAACGCTATACCCTGCGGTTGGGGCGCGTCGTCCAGGAGCCGTTTTGGGGGCCGGCCCTAGCCGGACTTGCCCTGGTTCCGTCCCTGTGTACCGGTGTGGTGGCGCTGCTCATGACTGGAAAATGGGGAGTCGGGGCCGTTGCCGCTGGGACCGGAGCGGTCGTCGGCGGCATTGCGGCAGGGGCGTTTTACGGCGCCATCCAACGTGCCGTGCGCAAGTGGATGCGCGTCACGCGGAACATCGCCGCCGGTGACTTGACCCGGCTGGTAGAAGAAAAACGCCGGGACCGCTTTCACCAGGTTGGCTACGAGCTGAACAAGATCGTGCTGGGCATGCGGGCCATCCTGTCGGAGCTGGCCCAGGCGGCGGCGACGTCGCGGGAGATCAGTGCCCAGCAGGCCGGCGAGACCCGCGAGCTGGCCGAGGCGTTGCGTGCGCTGAACGGAGAGGTGCAGAACATCCGTCAGGGAACGGAGCAGCAGTTTGCGGCGCTGGAGGAGGCGCTGGCGATGATCGAGGAGGTGGCGAAGGCGGCGGAAGCGATGAAGGCGAACACGGGGCGGGCGCTGGAGCTCAGCGACCAGGCCGCCGAGGCGGCGGCCGGCGGGACGCGGGCCGTCGGGGAAGCGCTAGCGAAGATGGAAGGGATCGAGCGGGCCGTCGAGGAGGCGGTGCGCACGGTCAACCGGGTGGCGGCGGACGCGGCGGAGATCGGCAGCCACGCGCAGGCGATCACGGCCATTGCGCGGCAGACGAACCTGCTTGCCCTCAATGCCTCCATCGAGGCGGCCCGGGCCGGGGAGAGCGGCCGCGGCTTTGCCGTGGTGGCCGACGAGGTACGCAAGCTGGCCGCGGAGACGAACGCCTTTGCCAAGACGATCCTGGAGATCATCGAGAAGATGCAGGGCGAGGCGGCGCAGGCGGTAGAGGCGGTGGAGCGGAGCGTGGCGGCCATTGCGGAGGGTGTCGAGGCGGTGGGGGTGGTAGGCGAGACGCTGCGGCAGTTGCGGGAGACGGTGGAGGAGGCGCAGGCGCAGGTGTCGGCGAACCACGGCCACGCGGAGGAGCTGCTTGCGGAATGCACGGAGATGGAGAAGGTGATGGGGGACTTGACGGGGATTGCCCAGCGTTTTACCGAGGCGGCAGCGGAGATGGCGGCCACGGCGGAGGCGCGGAGCGAGACGGTGCGCCACCTGGCCGGCGAGGCGGAAACGCTGGCCCAAAAAGCAGACGAGTTAACGCGCATCGTGCACCGGTTCCGACTGCAGTGACGCAAAAGGGGGTTACCGCGTGGAACGGGAACAGGGCCCCGTTCTCGCCAGCAGGCGAGACGGCGGCCCTCGTTTTTGTTCCATCTGCATAAGCCGGCCGGACGTGGGGAAGAGGGGGCAGGGCGGATAACGCGTTAGCGAGGCGCCGCATCCAACGCTTCGGCCAGCACATCCACCCAGTGCACGGCACGCACGGAGCCGTGAAGACCCGCACGAGAGAGGCCCAGCTGCATTTGCAGCAGGCAGCCGGGGTTTCCAGTGGCGACGAGATCGGGCGAAAGGCGTGCCACATGGTTTATCTTCCGCTCGAGGATGCGCCCGGCCATCTCCGGCTGGGTCAGGTTGTAAATGCCGGCCGAGCCGCAGCAGCGGTCCGCTTCGGGCAGCTCGCGGAAGGTCACCCCGGGGATGGACGAAAGGAGCTGGCGCACTTCCCGGTGCACGCCCATGACATTGCGCAGGTGGCAGGAGTCCTGGTACGTGACCGTCGCTTCCAGCCGACCGAGGGGCAGCGGACGGCCGCTTTCCACGAACAACTGGCTGGCGTCGCGCACCCGCGCGCTCAGCCAACGCGCCCCCTCGTTGTCCGGCAGCAGATGGGCGTATTCCTGGAGCATCGCTCCGCAGCCGCCGGCAGCGAGGACGACGAAATCGACGCCGGCGCGGCGGAACGCCTTGATGTTCCGGCGGGCCAGCCGGCGGGCCGTTGCCGTGTCGCCGGCATGGGCGTGCAGGGCGCCGCAGCAGGTCTGTTCCGGCGGGATGACGACGTCAAAGCCCGCTTCCGAAAGGAGCCGCGCGAGGTTCGCGTTGGTTTCGGCATACAGCACGTCCATCACGCACCCGCGGAAGAGGCCCACCGTGGCCAGGGCGCGGCCTTTGGCCGGGATGCGGGTGCCCAGAGCCTCGGCGACGCCGCGAGGAGACGGGACGGGCAGGATGGCCTCCATGTCGCGCAGGTGGGCGGGAAGGAGGCGCAGCAGGCCGCTTTTGCGCACCGCCGTTTGCAGCCCCGACGTTTGGTAGAAGCGCAGGAGGCGACCCAACCGCTTCAGCCTCCGCGGATGGGGAAACACG
>PKQU01000253.1 GCA_017577925.1 Bacillota bacterium | reverse complement strand
CTTCCGCTTGTTGTCAACCCAATACCGGCGGTTGGTTGGGAAGCGGGACGACGGGGGCATCGCCCCACAGGCGCTCGAGGTTGTAGAAATCCCGCTCCTCACGGTGGAAGACGTGGACCACCACGTCACCCGCGTCCACCAGTACCCAGCGGGCCTCGTCATACCCCTCCATCCCGCGCACGAACACGCCGTTTTCCTCCAGTTTGTCGCGCACTGCCGCAGCAATGGCCTGCACTTGCGTCTCGGAATTTCCGTGGCAGATGACGAAGTAATCGGCGATCACCGACAGGCCGCGAATATCCAAAATCAAGACGTTTTGTGCCTTTTTGTCTTGCGCGGCCGTCGCCGCCAGGTGCGCCACCTCTTTGCCCGTCATCCTCCACCCTCCTTGTCCCGCGCAGCGGTTGCGCCGATGAGATCATTGTAGGCCAAAAGCGTAAGGGGATATACGCGCATTCCCCGGGAAATGAGATAGGCGATGGTCCCGCCCAATGCCTTGGCCAGCGCCGCATCCAGATCGGCCTCCGCCAGGCGGCGAATCTCGTCGACTCCCGGGAACTGCCGCCCCGGCTCGATGTAGTCGGCCAGGCAAACCACCTTCTCCAGGACGCTCATGCCCGGTCGCCCGGTGGTGTGATAGCGGATGGCGTTCAGCACATCCTCGTCGGTCACGCCAAAACGCGTCCTCGCCACCTCGGCGGCGACGGGGCCGTGCCACAGCTCGGCGTCGTAGGCGAGGACATCCTGCGGGAAAGCACTCGCCTGTACCGCCGCGCGCAGCCGTTCGACAGGCCAGTATTTGGCAATATCGTGCAAGATCGCAGCCATCTCTGCTTTGGCCGGATCGGCCCCATAGCGTTCGGCAAGACGCACCGCCGCCTCCATCACGCCCAGAGTATGGCGGAAGCGGTGTTCGGGCACTTCGTCCCGCAGTGCCTGCAGCAACCTCTCGCGGCTAACGATCTCCTTTCCCATACACATCATGCGCCTCCACGTACTGCCGCACCCCTTCGGGCACCAGGTAGCGCACCGAACGCCCCTCGCGGATCCAGCGGCGAAGCTCGGAGGCTGAAATTTCCATCAGGGGCATGTCCACCCAGTGCACGCGGATGTCGGGTAGAACAGGGCGCGGATACCCCGGCCGCCCGAGGGCGACGAAGCGGACAAGGGTTTTCAACTCGTCAATGCCGTGCCAGTTCGGCAGATCGGCGGCCATGTCCGCCCCCACGATGAAGTAAAATTCCACCTCCGGGTGCTGCCGGCGCAGCGCTTTGACCGTGTCCACCGTATATGAGGGGCCGGGGCGGTGCAGCTCGATGTCGCACACGCGAAAGGCCGGGTGATCGGCAACGGCCAGTTCCACCATGCGCAGCCGGTGGTGCGCCGGCGACACCGCATCGGGCGGCTTGTGTGGCGGCTGGCCCGCCGGCACGAACCACACCTCGTCGAGGGCCAGCTCGTCGCGCACCCGTTCGGCCGCCACCAGGTGCGCCATGTGCGGCGGGTCAAAGGTCCCGCCAAAAAGCGCCACTTTCACCCGATCACCTCGGCAACTCGATGCGCTTCTTTTCGCGCGACTCCCGGTACAGGACGATGACATTGCCGATCACCTGAACAAGCTCCGCCCCCGTTGCCTCGCACAGCTGGCGGGCCACCTCGTCCTTGTCCTGCGGACAGTTTTTCAGCACGTTCAACTTGATCAGTTCCCGCGCTTCCAGGGCGTCGTCCACCTGCTTGATCAAGTTGGTGTTCACGCCACCCTTGCCCACCTGGAAAATCGGCGTGAGGGGATGAGCCAGGGCGCGCAAGTAGCGTTTCTGCTTGCCGGTCAGCATCCGTTTCCCTCCTCTCTGGCCCCCAGCACCCGCAGCGCGGCCTCCCGCATGAGGGCGACCGGCGCCGCACGGCCGGTCCACCGTTCAAAGGCCAAGGCCCCCTGGTAAACCAGCATGCCCAACCCGCCGTGGGTGATGAGCCCCCGCGCCTCGGC
>PKQU01000070.1 GCA_017577925.1 Bacillota bacterium | reverse complement strand
AGCCGTGCCGTTCCTCGAGCGTGGACAGGTACCTGCGCAGCGTGGGAACCAGTCCCAAGTCGTCCAGGCTCATCGGCCGCAGATCAAAGATGATGCGCCGCACGTCGATCAGGCTTTCCCGCACGAGGTTCTTCACTTCCTGCAATTCACGGCGCGCCGCCTCGTACTCCTGCTTCGCGATGCGCCGGTCCGCCATGTCCGCCCGCAAGACAACGTTGGCCAGGATCTGGGCCGGACCGTCGTGGATCTCCCGGGCCACGCGTTTGCGCTCCTCTTCCTGGGCTTGCAAAATGGCCAGCCCGAGCCACTCCGGCGCCGACCGCCGCTTGAGGTTGGTGACCACTTCCGCCAGGTTGCCGCTGAGAAAGTCGAGCACGACACCGATCTGCGTCAAGAGCTCCTCGGCCCGGCGCACCATCCCCTCCAGACTGCGCAACCGGCGCTCCAGGTCCTCCCGCCGCCTCCGCACGTGGCGCTCGCGCTCCTGGTAGACGCCGAGCTGCTCCTGCAGGCGGCTCGCCTCCTCATACGCCGCGCGGATGGCCTCTTCCGACGCGGCGTCGAAGCGACGGCTCACGTCGGCCAGGTGGCGGCGCGCCCGCTGCCACTGCCGCCGCGTGTTGTCGTAGGCGCGCATGATCGCTTGGGCTTCTCGCTTGACGGCCTCCAGCTCCCGCCGCGCGGCCTCCGCCTCCGCCCGTGTCGACTCCAGAAGGGCGAACACCTGCTCTCGGCAATGCTGGGTTACAACGATGACCTGTTCCACCAGGGCATCCAACTGCTCCGGGTTCATGGCACTTGGACTCATATTTAAATAATTCGTCGACGCCACCCCCGAAAAAACCCCGCTCTACAGCGGGGTTGTCTCGGTTCCTTACATCTTCACGTATTCTTGAGCTTCGGCTTTCAAGATCTCCGCTTTGTCGGTCCGCTCCCACGGCAGGTCGAGGTCGTCGCGGCCGAAGTGCCCGTACGCGGCCACCTGGCGGTAAATCGGACGGCGCAGGTCGAGCATCTTGATGATCCCCGCCGGCCGCAGGTCAAAATGCTTGCGAATGAGGCTCACCAGCACCTCTTCGCTCACCTTGCCCGTGCCGTAGGTGTCCACGCTGATCGACACCGGCTGCGCCACGCCGATGGCGTAGGCCACCTGCACCTCGCACTTGTCGGCCAGCCCGGCGGCGACGATGTTCTTCGCCACGTACCGTGCGGCGTACGCCCCCGAGCGGTCCACCTTTGTCGGGTCCTTGCCCGAGAAGGCCCCGCCGCCGTGGCGGGCATATCCGCCGTAGGTGTCGACGATGATCTTCCGGCCGGTCAGCCCGGCATCACCCTGCGGTCCGCCGATCACGAAACGGCCCGACGGGTTGATGAAGTACTTGGTGGCATCGTCGAGGAGGTGCACCGGCACCACCGGTTTTACCACATGCTCCAACAGGTCAGCCTTGATCTGCTCCTGCGACACGTCGGGATGGTGCTGGGTGGAGATGACGATGGTGTCGACGCGGACCGGCTTGTCTCCGTCGTACTCGATCGTCACCTGCGTCTTGCCGTCCGGGCGCAGGTACGGCAGGATCTCCTTCTTGCGCACCTCCGCCAGCCGGCGCGCCAGCTTGTGGGCCAGGGAGATGGGCAGCGGCATCAGTTCCGGCGTCTCGTTGCAGGCAAACCCGAACATCAGCCCCTGGTCGCCCGCCCCGATGGCCTCGATTTCCTCGTCGGACATCTGTCCCTCCCGCGCTTCCAGCGCCCGGTTCACGCCCGCGGCGATGTCCGGCGACTGCTCGTCGATGGCCGTGATGACGGCGCAGGTGTCGGCGTCAAAGCCGAACTTGGCCCGCGTGTACCCAATGTCGCGGATCACGTCGCGCACCAGTTTGGGGATGTCCACGTAACACTCCGTGGTGATCTCCCCCGTCACCAGCACAAGCCCGGTCGTCACCGCCGTTTCGCAGGCGACGCGGGCGTTGGGGTCCTTTTCCAGGATGGCATCCAGCACGGCGTCCGAAATCTGATCGCAGATCTTGTCCGGATGCCCCTCGGTCACCGACTCGGACGTGAACAGGCGGCGTCCCTTGCGGTATTCCATGGCCGTACCTCCTTTGCTTACAAAAAAGAAACCTTTTCCGACGAGGAAAAGGTTACCGTCGTCCCCACGGTCATTCGCGGGTATTGTATCGTATTTCGACAGGCTTGTCAACGTTTTGCATATCCCTGTCGAATTTCGTATGCGCCGCGGACCATGACCACCACATTGGGCCGGTTGTTGGGGTCGGCATAAATCCCCCGCCCATCGCTGCGCGGCACGATCAAGAAATGGTTCATCGGCAGGGGACCCGTCTGGCGGTCGACTCCCGCCGAAAGATCCGACAGCCCGCCGGCCGCACTGGTTATCGGATACACCCGGCCCGGCGAACGAATGATGATCTCGGTTCCCGACTGCCCAATCAGCGCATCGCCCGGACGCAATTCCACCACGGCGAAGGCGCTCGAGCGCGAGTCGGACGGCGGCTGGCTGGGCGACGGCTGCCCGGACAGCGACCGACGAAGTTCATCCACCTTCGCGTCCACATAGCTCTTCGTCACCAGCGGGTCGTCCACCGATCCCGGTGCCGACGCCCCGTTGGCCCACGCGCCATGGGCTGCAACGGCCAACGCGGTCAGCACCCCGATGCCCACCAAACGCCCCCACTCTCGCTTGTTCATCGTCTCCCCTCCCGTTCGGTTTTCCTTGCCGATGCATCTGCAAGCCCGACCCGTCAGGGCCCCGTCTGCGCCACCGCCTGGCGCACCACCACAAAACGGTACGCCTGGTATTTCGAGCCCTCGTCAGCCTGCAGGCGCAGCAGGTAACGGCCGGGCACCACCGCGCGGTGAACGGCAGCGTTCGCGTCGGTGATGGTGCCGTCGTACAGCAGGCGCATCTCGCCGTCATACCAGGTGAGGCGCAGTCCCGCCAGCGGCGGCACCTCGACAAAGCGGACCGTCACCACGCCCCGCTCGGGCACGGAAAAGGCGTACCAGTCAAAATCGGCCACACTGTCGAGGGTCCCGGACACCGGAACGCCGAAGGTAAGGGGGTGCGCCTCCCACGACACCTCGTTGGGTTCGGCCGGGTCCGGCAGCTCCGGGGTGTAGTGCACCTGCAGGGTGTATTCACCATCGACAGAGACGCCGTAATAATTGGTAACGCGCAGGTAGTAAACGCCGGGCTTGACCTCCAGGGAAAACACTTCGGCCTGGCCGTTTTGCACGTTGCCCTCGTCAATCTCGCGGCGGTACGCCTGGGCGGGGTTCTCCACCCCCACCACCGGATCGAAGCGAAGCGTGTCGACCGTCACGCGCACATCCAGGCGCCCCGGTCGGGTGATCTCGGTTTGGAACCAATCCTCATCGCCGTCGCGGTGGATGGTTCCCGTCAACGTTGCCGTCTGGCCCAACCACGAGAGCGGTTTCGCCTGCTGGAGGGAGTCGTTCGGCTCGTACGGGTCGCTGTAGATGCGAAACTGCGTCGTGAGCGCGTACCCGATGGGCCCACCCCGCGACACGACGGCCGACAGCTTGATCCAGCTGGAGCCCTTCGGCAGGTTGAACACCACCGTCTGCGTAAGACGCAGCGTTTGCGCCGTCATCCCGGCCGCCTTCCCGTTCGGGTAGGCTTCCACGCGCACCGGCGCGCTGGCCTGGGGCCCCTCCACGGTGAGCAGCAGCTCGCCGGCGTACGGCATGTCCACCCGCCACCAGTCGGCGTCACCGGGGGTGAGCGATCCAACCCGTTCCCCAAACACCGGCAGCGGATGCGCTTCCGGGAGGCGGTTGTTCGGCTCGAAGGGATCGGCCGGGAGCACGGCGGTCACGGCACGGTAGGCGTTGAGGCGGCCGAAGCCGGTTTTCTCGTCCCATCCCGGCAGGCCCACGTCGTCGGCCGTCAGGCGAATCTGGTTGCGGATCTGTCGCGGCGTCCACTGCGGGTGCAGCGCCTTGAGCATGGCGGCCACGGCAGCCACCTGCGGCGCGGCCATCGACGTGCCGTCGCGGGCATAGTCGTACCCGCCCCCCAGCGCCGTCGTGTAGACACGGGTGCCCGGCGCCACCACATCCACTTCCGGACCGTAGTTGGAGTAATGCAGCCACCGATCCGAACTGTCCACGGCGCCCACGGCCAACACCGTGGGGAAAGCCGCCGGATATTCCACGCGCGTGCCACGATTGCCGGTGGCCGCCACCACGACCACGCCACGCTGCTCGGCATAGGCAATGGATTCTTTCATGTGTTGCGAATAGATGGGATCACCCAGCGACAACAGCACCACGTCGGCGCCGCGATCCACCGCCTCGCGAATCCCCATCCCGACCGTGTAGTCGTCCCCTTCCCCCCGGGCGTCGAGCACCTTGACGGGCATGACGCGCACCCGCCACAGCACGCCGCTCACCCCGATGTCGTTGTTGCCCACCGCGGCGACAATTCCAGCCAGCGCCGTCCCGTGACCGTTGTCGTCCTGGGGCAATTTGTCGGGTTCCACCAGGTTCACACCCGGCACCAGGTTGGGCTTCAGATCGGGATGGACGAGGTCGACCCCCGTGTCGACGATGGCCACCGTCACCTGTGGCGCTTCCCGCACCACGCGCCACGCCTGGGTCGCACGGATCTGGTGGAGGTAAGACGTCTGCTCCGTGTAGAGCTTGTCGTTGGGAATGGGCAGCGCCTTGATGCGCAGCTTGCGGTTGGGCTGCACGTATTCCACATCCGTCCGCTTGCTCCAGGCGTCCACCCACTTCACCACATCAATATGTTCGTGCAGCCGCACCACCATCAGACGGTAACGGTCGTCGCGCTGGAGAACCACAAATTCGCCGGGGGCACTTGGCGCATGTTCCCGCCACTTGATGATCCACTCCCGCGTTTCGGGCAGCCCCGGCTCGCTCGACGCCTGGCGCTTCTGTTCGATCCAGCCGGTCGCCAGCCACCCGCCAAGGAGAAGAAGCGCCACCAGCGCCGCGAACAGCCACTTGCGCATCTTCGGTCGCTCCTGGTTCAGCATGGAAAAGCGCGCGTGCAACCGCGCGGAAACTCCTCACAAATAAGGAGACGGGCAAGGCGCCGCCACGTTGCGGCAACGCTGTACGGATTCATTATACCATCATTCCATCTTCTTTCCATCCGAGCATACCGAGCCGGGGATCGCTTTTTTTGGAACATGAGCGGACCCGCTTGTTCCACGGGCCCGCTCCCCCATCGGATATGCCCTTACGGAATGTACCCCTTTTTCCGCGCAAACTCCGTCTTCCACTCGATCAGCTGCTGAATGTCGGGATCGGGCTGACCTGTTACCCGTTCGATCAGCCGCTGGCTGTCTTTCAGGTCGTTAAGCGTCAGCGTGGGATAGTCCTGCATCCCGTACGTTCCGTCGGGCAGGTAGGCATAGTGCAGATCGCCGTCGGCCCGCCGCCATTTGGGAGCCGTGTCCTTGACCCCCTGCCGCATGCGCTCGGCGAAGGAGAGATACCGCTTGTCTTTCGTAATGAGGTACAGCTCATACAGGAAATTCATCTCCGCCAGATGGTGGTTGAGCGACACGTGGGTCTTGCGGTGCGGCTTGGTCGGATGGCCGTAGTCGCACACGAGCAGCCCCGTCGCCGACGTGGGGAAATGGTTGGCCTGAGCAAACCGCAGGAAGTACTCGCCGTACCGCTTGGCCGCCTCCAGCATAGCGGGGTCCTTGTACCGCTCGTAGCCGCTCAACAGGAACCGCGCCGCGTCGGTGGACCAGCGGGTGTCGTAGTACCCGGCGTCGATGCCATAGTCGTTGTACAGCCACTCCGAGCGCGTGCTGACCGGCCAGAACCCGTCCTTCGTCTGCGTCTCCACCGCCGTAGCGAGCAACACCAGCCCGAAGGTCTCGAACAGCCGCCCGCCCGAGGCGTTCAGGAAGGCCTGACCCACGTGAAAGGCCGGATTCCGGTAGAAATTGTTGGGCGTGTAGGGCACGTAGGACGTCGGCGTGCGGTAGTACACCCCGTCAAAGGAAAACTTGCGTGCCCGGTTCAGGTCGGCAATGCGCACCGTCGATGGCGCCGTAGGATGGTTCCAGTCCACCAGGGACCGGGTGGAGACCACGCTCCACTGCTCCCCGCGGTACCCCTTTTCCTGGGGGAATGTGATGACCAGCGTTGTCGCCGTCCCCGCCTGCTGCACCTGGATGGGGCGCACCTTCTCGTACTGCTCCTCCATCGTCTGGTTGGCCAGGGGACGGTACACGTTGGCCAGCGACACCCACAGGCTGTAGTCGGCGTTTTCGACAAAGGCGGTGTACTTGGGCAGCGCACCCTTGACCGGCTGCGGGGGCTTCCACACGGCCGTTGTGGTGTCGATGGCCCCGTTGTATTCGGTGTGGCGCTCCGTAAAAGGCTTCGCGCTCCCGGCCAGCGTCAGGTGCATCACCAGCGGCGTCGACCCGGTCCACGCCGGCTCATAGCGCAGCAGGTAGACGTAATCCCCGTTTCGGACGGCGTACTGGGCCACCGTCAGCGTACCCCAGACGCGCCCGGCTTTCACCACCCGCCACAACGCCTGTTCCTTCACGAGGTGCGTGTAGGTCTTGCCGCTGCGCGACACAAGCTGCAGCGCAGCGCCGGGCACCTGCAGCGTGGCCTTGCGCGTAGCGTCAAAGGCTTTTCCCCCGAACACACCGCTTGTCGGGGTTGCCGGCACAAACGCGCCCCCGCCAACATTCCCTGCTCCCTTCTCGCCCAGCCCCCAGTACCCGCGCTTGCCGCGCTCCGCGTCGCGCTGCAGGTGCACGAGCAGCTCGTCCCACACTCCATCGGCCGCGTGGGCAGCCCGGCTGGCGTACCCGCGGCTCACCAGCTCGGCGTTCAGAAAGATCCCGTCGGGCCGGAACACGTAGCCGTCCGCCGGGCCTTGCGCGTTGTCCGCGTCCCCTGCCCATTCCACCAGCACCGATTTCCCCACCCACTGTTCCAGAAAGGCGCGCCGCTCGCGGCGGAAGGCCTCCTCCTCGGCGGTGGGGTGCGCCGTCTGCGGAAAGGCGATCCCCGCCAGCCGCAGGGTCACGGTGCCCTGGGCGCACGCGATCTCCAGCGCCAGCTCGTCCGTCACGCGCCGCACCGTAACCGGCGTCTTTTCCGCCGTGCTCACGATCACCGTCCGCGAGAGGGCGTCCCAACCCACCGTTGCCCCCAGCGTCTCGGCGACAAACCGCACCGGCACCATCGTCCGATCATGGATGATTTGCGGCGGCACGTCGAGGGAAACCGGACGGCCATTCACGGTAGCAACCGTTTCGCCGATGGTGAGGGAGAGCGAGAGGTGCGCTTTGGTGGCGTGGACGGTCCGCGTGGCCGGATCCCACTCCACGGTGGCGCCCAGCGGCTCAAACAACGCCCGAAACGGCAGCAGCGTGCGGTTTTGTGTCAAGACCGCCATGTCGCTGAGCGGATTTCCGTCCAGGAAGACAGGCACGGTGACCACAGCGCCGCCCATCGGGGGAATCCAACCTACAATCACTGCAATTGTCAGCACAATCGTCACAATCCGGCGGATCATACTTTCGTCTCCCCTGTACCGTGATCTGCTCCCGCTAACATGTGCCATCCGGAAGCGCAGCATGCACCACCAATGAAGGGTTTCCGCTAAATAGACGAAAAACGGAACGAACATGTTGCAGGTCCTCATCTCGAAAAAAGAAAGCGGGCGACCCACGCCCGCGTGTTTTACCCCATTTGGGCCAACACCCACGGCCGCTCGAACACGGCGCGCAACGTGTCCAGCTGCGCGGTTAAGGCAAACATCTGCTGCTTCACCTGTTCCAGGGCCACCTTGGCCGCCAAGAATTCGGCTTCGATGGCCATCCCGGCCTCGTACCGCGCCTCTACCGCCCGCATGTTCGTTTCCAGTTGCGCCAGCTTGGCCTCCAGCTGGTGATACTGGTCTTCCAGCTGCTTGATCTGGTTGTACACCGCCCGCGTGGTGTCGGCCAGCTGCCGTTTCGTGTCCTCGGCCGTATTGCGGGCCTTGTCCACGTCGATTTCCTTGGCCCGATACGGTTCGGGCGCATAATTGAAGACGTACAGGTCGAGATCCAGTTCCGCCAGCGCCACCTGCTGCTCCGCCAGCCACACCGCCGTGCTGCTCGTCACCACCTGCGTGACGTGCGTTTCCAGGTCAACGCCCTCCAACTCGCGGAACACCGGCGTCTCCACGAGCACCGGGCGGGCACTGCGGTCAAGGCCCAGCAGGTGGTTGAGCTTGCGGTAGGCGTCGTCGTAGGCCTTGGCCGCCTGCTGCTCCTTCTTCACCGCCTCGGACACCGCGGCCCGTGCCTGGTCACGCTCCAGCGCCGAAACCGTCCCGGCCTCGTAGCGAAGTTCGGCCAGCCGGGCCTGCACCTCGGCGTTCCGGCGCTCCAACCGGGCCAGCTCGAGCGCCCGCTCCCGCACCTGCACCTCGTTGTAGGCCTGCTTGACCTGGTAGGCGATGACGTCCTTCAGCACGTCCACCTGGCGCTGGGCCATGAGATAGGCCGTCTGCGCCTTGGCCCACGCCGTGTACGCGTTGGCGGCTGCGGGGTTGAAGCCGTCAGCAGGGACGAAGCGTACGTCATCCCCCAGCTTTTTCATCACTTCGCGGGCCCGCTCCACATCGGCCTCGGCGTTTTTCAGGGCATAGCTGGCGGCGTAGGCCCGCTGCACCGCCTCCTCCAGCGTCAGCGCCCCGGACGCGACCGCCGGCTGATCCGGCGCCACCTGGGCCGGACGGTCCGCCGCGTCAATGAAAACCGTTCGCGTGGCCCGGTCATAGGTTACCCGCGCGCCCAGCCCCTCGCTGACCGCCCGCAGCGGAACCAGCACCCTTCCGTTGAGCACACGCGGCTCCACATCCAGCGAAATGGGCTCGTAGTTGCGCAGCGCCGTCTTCTTCCCCGGCTGGAGCAGAAGCACGACGTCGTCCTTCCGCACGGTCACCTTCTTGGCCGCCGGGTCCCACCGCACGTCGGCTCCCAGCTTTTCAAACACGCCCCGCAGGGGAACCAATGTGAAGTCGTTGACCAGAACCGGCGGCTGATCGAAGGTGACCGGCTCGCCGCCGATCACCACGCGCACATCGCCCGCCTGCGCCTTCGCCGGCATGGCAGAGGCGCCGAGAGCAACGAAGCCGGCCAGCATCCCCAACGCCAACCTGCGCATGTTGTCGCCTCCTTCCCGGAAAGGCTAAGAACAAGGGCAGAGAAAAAGGAGGGGGCACTTGCCCCCTCCCACCGCACGCACCGGTTACTGCTTCACCGTCACCGTGCGGGCTTCCTCGTCCCACTCGACGGTCACGCCGAGCGCCGTGCCCACCCAGCGCAACGGCAGCATGGTGCGGCCGTCCTTGATTTCCGGCGCCACGTCCATGTTGATGGCCGTGCCGTTGACGTACAGGACCTTGCTGCCGATTTTCAGCTTGAC
>PKQU01000252.1 GCA_017577925.1 Bacillota bacterium | reverse complement strand
CCCGGCGTGTAGACCCGGGAAAGCTCTTCGCGGTTCTTGATCGGCATCTTGGGCTGCACTTCCAGCTTTCCGCCCAGGTGGACGAGAAACGTCCGGTCGGAGACGTTGATCAGCTTGACACCGGCCAAGCGGGAGACGATGTCGACCACCTGCTGGGCATGGGCCTGGTCGTACACGTTGACGGTAATGTCGCGCACCGTGCGGGTTTTGCTCACCTTGATCACGTCAATGGCGACGATGTCGCCGCCCGCCGCACTGATCGACGACAGGATGCCCCCAAAATGGGCCACCGATTTGTCGATTTCCAGGCGCAGGATGATGCTCATGCTCGCCATTCGTTCCAGTGCCAATCCCGTTCACCTCTCCGTTGTCCTCACCCGATAAAGAAAACACCAGCAGAAGCGAGAAATCTGCCGCGCAGTTCACGCTTGTCTGATTGATCCGGTATAATGGTTCATTATATCGTGAAGCCCGATTTCTTGACCAGCCGTCAGCCTCCGGCACCATACGGATTGGGGCGGTCGGGCCACCGCACAGCAAACAGGCAGAAAAGCCGCGCACGCGCCTCTTCGTCCAGCTCCAGGTGCACCAAGCGGCCCCCTTCATATCGCACAATGGGATACGCACCTGCGGCAAGGGGCCGGCCCCGCTCACGGCCCACGAACACCGGATCCGCCTCGAGCATGGCCCAAAAGGGGTCGGCCGTCGCATCCCGATCCCACCTATCAGGCGCCGGGGCCACAAACAGCGTAACTAGGCGGCGCAGTGGGGCGACCGGCCCGTCGGTGCCCTCGGCCACCCACACGGAAAAGGTCGCCTCCCGAATGTCCGCCCGCGGATGACGCCGGCAGACGACCAGGGCGCGATGCACCGCCTCCATCAGCGCTTCCTGCGCCCCCTCTTCCCCCTCTCGCTCAACCAGCGCGCCGTAGTCGACCAGATAGCCGATCCCCTCGGCCGCCAGCACGTCGTCGGGAAGGGCCGCGGCGGAAGCCGTCGTCGTCGCCCACAACGGCTCATCCCCCTCCGTCGCGGCGGCGCGGGCCGCCGCGAGCAGGCGCCGCCCCTCCTCCCGCGCGGCATCCGTCAGCGGCAGGCGCTCGCTGAAGATGTGCACAAGCGCCCCCGCCCCGTCGTGGGCAAGATGGTGCAGCCACGTCGATGTCTGCCCCAAGAGACGTGCCGCAAGCCACCGATCGGCCTCGCGGGCAACGTCAAACGTGTAGGGGAAGCCGACGGGCTTCTCCGCCTCCCCTTCAGCCCACACCACGGCAATCCACCGGGAACCCTGCTGGGAAAACCCAAGCCACAGGTCCCTGTCCACCAGCTCGTCAAAGGCCTCGACATCGGGGTGCACGAGAAGCAGGTGCACGGACGCGCCATCCCACAGCCCCGTGTACGTCCGTCCTTCCTCGAGCACGAGGCGGTACACATCCGAAAATCGTCCCGGGTCCAGCCGCTGGCCAACGGTGTCCCCATTCGGGGCGCGCGCCGGCTGAATCGGGGCATCAGGCCAGCCCTCATCGCGCGGCAACGGGGACCCTCCCCTCGCGGCGCAGTTTGGCGATGCAGGCCGCCACGGCATGCTCGCCGTGGGGCGGACTGATCCAGTCGGCCACCTCCTTGAGCTCCGGATGGGCATTGGCCACGGCCACACCGAAGCCGGCTCGGCGAACCATCTCGTAATCGTTCAAATTGTCGCCAATGGCCGCCACCGCCGACAAGGAAAGGCCGAGCAACTCGGCCAGACGCGCGAGACCGTCTCCCTTTGTCGCGCCTTGCGGAATGCATTCGAGGTAGTCCACATCGGACTGCACGAACTGCACGTCCAGCCTCTGTTCCTTAACCCAGCCCTTGAGATCCTCCAGACGCTCCGGCTCGATGATCCACAGCACCTTGGTAAGGGGGCCGGGCGGAAGATCGGCCAGCCGGTCAAGGCGTGCGCAGGCCACGCCGTCCTTCCGCTCATGTTCGGCAACGCGCTCGGTGTACGGGTAGGCGTAGGG
>PKQU01000069.1 GCA_017577925.1 Bacillota bacterium | reverse complement strand
CGACGCGGCCACGTGCGCCAGGGGCTATTTCGTCGGCCCGACCATCTTTGACCGCGTGACGCCGGAGATGACCATCTGGAAGGACGAGATCTTCGCCCCGGTCTTGTCTGTCGTCCGCGTCGACACCATCGACGAGGCCATTGCCGTGGCCAATCGGTCGCGCTTTGCCAACGGGGCGTGCATCTTCACGCGGGACGGGGGTCACGTGCGCAAGTTCCGGGAAGGGATCGACGCGGGGATGCTGGGCGTGAACGTGGGCGTGCCGGCGCCGATGGCCTTTTTCCCCTTCTCGGGGTGGAAGGACTCCTTCTACGGCGACCTTCACGCCAATGGGATGGACGGGGTAGAGTTCTACACGCGCAAGAAGATGGTTACCACGCGTTGGTGACGGGGACGCACCATTCCCCGTTGATGGTCGCGGTCCTTATCTTCAAGCAGAACGAAAGGGTCGGCTGTGCGCCGACCCTTTTCTTCATGCTGCATCGTCCGCTTCGTTGTCCTTGTCCGCGTGGTCGCGTTTTTTTTGTCCCTTTTTCTTTCCGTGCCCATGGCCAGGCTTGAGTTTCAGCTCCACCTTCTTCCCGTTGACGAACGTGACGTCCACCTCAACCTCTCGCGTCTCGTGTTCCGCGATGCCAAGCGTCCGCAGCACATGCGCGGCGATCTCGTCTTTGCCCATGGTAGGCGATAGCCCCAGTTTTTCGACGAAGGGGCGGATCTTCGGGCTTTCGTGCCCGTCTTGTTTGAATTTCAGTTCGTATTTCTCGTTGTTTGCCAGTTTTACCTTGAGCTTCAGTTCTTTCACGGCGAGCGGTTTGCCGGTTGCGGTCACGGGGGGTGCGGCCGGTGCGGCGGTGGGTGTGGGGGAGGTCAAGGCGGCGCTTCCTGCCGTGTCCGAAGCGGGGGGCGCTACCGCCTGCGGTTCGCTCCCCTTGGCGACCACATACCGTACGCGCCATGCGCCCTGTTCCGTGTGGACAAACGCGCTGATCTGATCGCCGACCCGCAGGGCGGAAAAATCGGTGATTTGTCCGTTGCGGTAGACTGTCGTGTCGGGAGCGAGCGCCAGCTCCCGACGCACGTTCGCCCCAGCCTCCCACACGCCGATGGTGTGGGTTTGCGGGTCGAGGGATGTGAGCGTTCCTTCCACTTTGGACAGCAACGTTCCCGTTGCCGCCGTCGATTCCGCCGCAGATGGGGCGGGTGTCGTCGTTTGATCGGCGAACGTAAACCAGGCGAAAGAAACGACGAGCATGAACAGCGCCCCAATCCCCATGTGCCCCAGCTTCTTCATTCGTCACGCTCCTTTCGTTCACATGCTGTACCTCTCAATCCATTCGTGGGAACGCCGTCTTTCTGTCTGTTGGCCGTTCCGACGGGGCATGCCTTTGGGACAGGCCGCGACTTGCGCTCTCCTCCAGAAATTGTTCACGGTTTGTTTGAAATCCCTGGTTTATTCAGGGCCGGGTTTCGTTTACCGGGCGGGTTTGCTGCGGATTTGAATGGTTATACGTTTTATGCGCATAAAAATAAATTTCACGTGAAATATTTCACGATTCGTGTGCGTTCTTCTTCACAATTCGATGCGATTCGCCATCTTAAACTGAAAGTGAAAACTGATCATCCAGATCAACACGAGGGAGGTGAATATTTAAAGCCTATTATACCTTACATCCGTAATCAATTGCTTCCCTCCGGTTTCGCCATCGGGTTGTAGCGGTTAGATTGTGGAATGCTTCACAGATTGTGCCGTTCAGCCCGTACGTCCGTTCGTGGAAGAAGTGAGGCCGGATAGGGAAAGAACACGCGAGGCATACTGAAAGCGTCATGCCCATCCCAAATCCATCAGGATCAGGAGGGGAATCCTGTGAAACATCCGCTGCATATCACATCCGAAATCGGTGAACTGCGTACCGTCCTCCTCCATCGCCCCGGTAAGGAAGTCGAGAACTTGACGCCGGAGTATCTGGGACGGCTCCTCTTCGATGATATCCCCTATCTGCCGGCGGTCCAGAAGGAACATGACTATTTTGCCCAGACGCTGCGCAACCGCGGGATCGAAGTGGTGTATCTGGAAAACCTCATGGCGGAAACGCTGCAAAACGACGAGATCCGCGAGCAGTTTGTCGAGGACATCCTGAAGGAAAGCAAGGCCGACGTTACCGGCGCGTTCTACCATCTGAAAGACTACCTGCTGTCCCTGCCCAGCGAACAGCTGGTCGAGAAGGTCATGTCGGGAATCCGGAAAAGCGAGATCAAGGAAGAGAAAAAAATCCATCTCCACGAGATGATGGAGGACCACTATCCCTTCTATCTAGACCCGATGCCCAACCTGTATTTCACCCGCGACCCGGCCGCCGTTGTCGGGAACGGCATCGCCATTAACCGGATGAGCCGTGGGGCCCGCCGGCGCGAGTCGCTGTTCATGGAGTACATTATCCGCTTCCATCCGCGTTTTGCGTCCCACGACATTCCCGTCTGGTTTGACCGCAATTACCGCTTCTCGATGGAGGGCGGAGACATCCTGGTGCTCAGCAAGCACGTGGTGGCGATCGGGATTAGTGAAAGGACCACCGCGCAGGCCGTTGAGGAGTTTGCCAAAAACCTGTTCGCCGGCCAGCAAGACATTCGCCAGGTGATGGCGGTGGAGATCCCGAAAACCCGTGCCTTCATGCACCTGGACACCGTTTTCACCATGGTCGACCGCAACAAGTTCTCCGTCCACCCGGCCATTCTCGGTCCGCAGGGCGAAATGCGCATCTTCCTCCTGGAACCGGGTGAGGAAGAAGGGACGCTCCGGATTTCCGAACGGCACAATCTCATTGACACGCTGAAGGAAGTCCTGGGCCTTGAGGAAGTGGTGCTGATTCCTTGCGGCAATGGTGATCCCATTGCGGCTGCCCGTGAGCAGTGGAACGACGGCTCCAACACCCTGGCCATCGCTCCGGGGGTTGTGGTCACCTATGATCGCAACTATGTCACCAACCAGGTGCTCCGCGAGCATGGCATCGAAGTGATTGAGGTGCCCAGTTCCGAACTGGCCCGCGGTCGCGGGGGGCCGCGCTGCATGAGCATGCCGCTGGTGCGCGAAGACGTCACCTTCTAACCAAACCAAATAAATTCGAACAGGACAAGGAGTGGGTCGAGATGCCGATCAACCTGAAAGGTAGACATTTCCTTAAATTGGAAGACTTCACCCCGCAGGAGCTGTGGTACCTGTTGGAACTCTCCAAGCAGCTGAAAGCCCAGAAATACGCCGGTGTGCTGCCGAAGCTGCTTGAAGGGAAGAACATCGCCCTGCTGTTTGAAAAGCCGTCCACCCGCACGCGCTGTGCCTTTGTCGTCGCCTGCGTGGACCTCGGTGCTCATCCCGAGTACCTCGGCAAGGACGACATCCAGCTCGGCAAGAAAGAATCCGTTGCCGATACGGCCAAGGTGCTGGGGCGGATGTTTGACGGCATTGAATTCCGCGGGTTCAAGCAAGAAACGGTCGAGGAGTTGGCGCGACATGCCGGCGTTCCTGTCTGGAACGGCCTGACCGACAAGTACCATCCGACGCAAGTGCTCGCCGACTTTCTGACCATCTGGGAACGTTTCGGTCGCCTCGAGGGCATCAAGATGGCCTATGTCGGCGACGGCCGGAACAACATGGGCAACACGCTGTTGATCGGCTGCGCCATGATGGGCATGGACTTCCGGATCGTCGGTCCGAAACAGCTCTGGCCGGAAGAGGAAATTGTCCAACGCGCCAAAGAGATCGCCAAAGAAACCGGTGCTACCATTACCCTGACGGAAGATGTGGACACCGGCGTGAAGGGTGTGGATGTGCTCTATACCGACGTTTGGGTGTCCATGGGTGAAGAGGACCGTTTTGCCGAACGGATCCGTCTGCTGAAACCCTATCAGGTAAACATGGAGATGATCCGCAAGACGGGCAACCCGAATGTGATCTTCCTGCACTGCCTCCCGTCGTTCCACAACCTTGAAACCGAAATCGGCCGCCGGATTTACGAAGAATACGGCCTGAAAGAGATGGAAGTCACCGATGAAGTCTTCAACAGCAAACATTCGCTGGTGTTCGACCAGGCGGAAAACCGGTTGCACACCATTAAGGCCGTGATGGTGGCCACCTTGTAATCGTTTGCCTAGGCGGGGGCTCTCCTCCTCGGGAGACCCCGCCTTTCCCGACCAATGGTTGACCAAACCCATGAAGGAGTGGGCCCTATGAGCAGCGATAAGAAGTTGGGGCTGTTTTCCTTAACGGCAGTGGTTGTGGGGTCAATGATCGGTGGAGGAGCGTTCAACCTGCCGAGCGACATGGCTGCCGGAGCCAACAGCGGAGCCGTCATCATCGGCTGGCTCATCACCGGTATCGGCATGATTGCGCTGGCCATGGCTTTCCAAAATCTCGCCGTGCGCAAGCCGGAACTGGAAGGCGGGATCTACAGCTACGCGAGGGCCGGGTTTGGCGAGTTTCTCGGATTCAACTCGGCATGGGGGTACTGGGTCTCCGCCTGGCTGGGGAACGTCGCCTATGCGACCCTCTTCTTTAGTGCCCTCAATTACTTTTTCCCCGTGTTTGGACAGGGCAACAACCTGGCATCGGTCATCGGCGCCTCCGTGCTCCTGTGGCTTGTGCATGCCCTGGTCCTGAAAGGGGTTAAGGAAGCGGCCATTGTCAACCTCGTAACAACCATTGCCAAGCTGGTGCCGATCTTCCTGTTCATCATTGTCGCGTTGTTTGCGTTCAAGGTGGACGTGTTCCTGCTGGACTTCTGGGGCAAAGGCGGGTTCTCGTGGTCGGCGCTCCAGGAACAGGTAAAGAGCACCATGCTCGTGACCCTGTGGGTGTTTATCGGTGTGGAAGGTGCGGTGGTCCTGTCCGGACGGGCAAAGGAACGGAAGGATGTGGGCCGGGCGACGGTCCTGGGGCTTTTGGGCACCCTGGGGATCTACATCCTGATTTCCGTCCTCTCGCTCGGGATCATGAGCCAGCCGCAGTTGGCGGAACTGGAAGCGCCTTCAATGGCCTACGTGATGGAAACAATTGTGGGGAAATGGGGAGCAGTGGTCATCAACCTGGGTCTGGTGTTATCTCTCCTCGGTGCCTGGTTGGGCTGGACCCTGCTTGCTGCGGAAATTCCCTACGTGGCTGCCAAGGATGGGGTATTGCCCAAATGGTTGGCCAAGGAGAACCAAAACGGTAGTCCGAGCGCTTCCCTGTGGCTGACCAACGGCTTGATCCAAGCGTTCATCTTGGTGGTGCTCTTTGCCGAATCGACCTATCAGGCGCTGTACTCGATGGCCGGGGTGGCCATCCTGCTGCCGTACCTCTTCTCCGCCCTGTACCAGCTGAAGCTGGCCTACACCGGCGAAAGCTACGAGGCTGGCGAATCGCGTGCTAAGGATCTGATTCTGGGCATTATAGCCACCCTGTACGCAATGTGGCTCGTGTACGCGGCAGGGCTGGATTACCTGTTGATGGTTTCCGTCCTGTATGCGCCGGGAATCCTCTTCTACCTGAAGGCGCGGCGGGAACAAGGGGAAAAAGCGTTCAAAGGATATGAGTTCGGCCTCGCCTTGTTCATCCTGGCCGCGGCGGTTGTGGCCATTATCCTCTTGGCAACCGGAACCATCGCACCATAACAAACGGTCCGGGAGGATCACCAACATGAAGAAAGTCGTCATCGCGCTTGGAGGAAACGCGTTGCAGAAAGCCAATGAGCCGGCTACGGCCGAAGCTCAACAAAAGGTATGCGAACAGACTGCGGAACAGTTGCTGGCGATCATCAAAGCAGGGTATGAGATCGTCCTGACACACGGCAACGGCCCGCAGGTTGGCAATATCGTGTTGCAGCAGCAGATTGCCGATTCGGAACGGACACCGGCGATGCCCTTTGACACATGCGGCGCCATGAGCCAGGGCATGATTGGATACTGGCTGCAGCAGGCGATTGACAAGACGCTCGTGCGTGTCGGCATTCCGAAGAAAGCGGTGTCCGTCGTGACGCAAACGGTGGTCGACCGCAACGACCCCGCGTTTTCCAATCCGACCAAGCCCATCGGCCCGTTCTATTCGGAAGAGGAAGCGCGGCAAATCATGCAGGAAAAGGGCTATATCTTCAAGGAGGATGCCGGGCGCGGGTGGAGACGCGTGGTTCCGTCCCCGAAACCGGTTGACATTGTGGAGAAAGACGCGATCCGCGACCTGGTCGAGGCTGGCCATATCGTCATTGCGGTCGGCGGTGGCGGCATTCCGGTGGTTCGCAATGCAGACGGTACGGTTGAAGGAGTGGATGCCGTTATCGACAAAGACCTGGGGGCGGCCAAACTGGCCGAACTGCTCGACGCGGATGTCCTGCTCATCCTGACCGCCGTGGAGAAGGTGGCCATCAACTTCAGGAAACCCAACCAGGCGGAGCTGGATGACGTGACGACGGACCAGATGAAGCAGTACATGCAGGAAGGCCATTTCGCGCCGGGCAGCATGCTGCCGAAGGTGGAGGCCGCTGTGCAGTTTGCCGAGTCCCGGCCCGGACGGCTGGCGATCATCACGTCACTGGAAAAGGGCTTCGAGGCCCTGCAAGGGAAAGCGGGTACGCGGATCACCGCACTGCGGTAAGAAGGCAAAAGACGCGTTCCGTGCCGCAAAGGGCGGGGGTGCAACTTGCCGGCAAACTCCCTCGGTTCCGACATGACCGGGGGAGTTTGTTGTTTTTCGCCCCGGCCTACACGGAGGGGAGGGGTGTAATCGTTGCTACAAGATTGTCAAATACTTTGTGAAATTTATCACCAATCGATTTATCAATCTCCGTTATACTAAAAGTGTGTCCCAGATATGCGGAGTTGAGCAAAAATCGTTAACAAGCATATGCCTATTGTACGATAAAGAGAATTTCAAGTTCACATTGGATCAAAAAAGGAAGGAAGATTATTCGTTCGCTAGTATGTGAAAAAAATCACAAACTAACCGAGAACAAACGGACAGGGGAGGCGTTGACATGACGGTCGGTGTGGTTCACGCAGGTGCCGGCTAGGGTTATCCGCCTGATGCCGTCGAGCGGAGAGACGCTGCGGATGGGCAAATCGAGCACGGGTGCGCACATACTACGCAAGGTTAGGTGATGATCGACGTGGGGGAGCACATTGTATACTCCTTGCCTGCGGTACCGCTGGGAACCACTCTGCTGGCTTTCGTGATCCGATCCCGGCGTGTGGCCCTACCGGTACCCTGGTTTTCATGACGGTGGACGAGTTCGAAGCCGAACGGCGCAGAGAAGTGGCCGCTTCCGTTTTGCGATAAGGGCGTCATGGGCCTGGGGGAGGGGAGCGGCCTCTCCCCCTACAGCCCATGGCGGAAGACGATTGCAACACGCGCCCCTCGCGTATGCGGTGCCGATTTTGAGGGCGGGAGGCAGGAATGACGATGGTGCAGCAGCTCTTACTGTTGTCCGTTTTCTTTTATGCGGCCGGCGCCCTACTCGCCGTGGTGATGAGGAGGGCCGGAAACGCGGCCGCCTATGGATCGGCGATCAGCACCTTTGCGGGCGGGTGTGCAGGGCTGGGAGCGGCCGTCACCGTTTTGGTGCGGGGGCAACCCTTTGCCGCGGAATTTCCGGGGTTTGTTCCCTTTGCCCAATTTCCCGTCGAGGTTGATGCCCTTTCCGCCTGCATGCTGCTGGTGATCTCGCTCCTCGCGATCGCCACAGCCCTCTACTCCTTTTCTTACGATGTCCGGTACGCGGACAGGGACGTCGGGGTGTTCGGGTTTCTGAACAACCTCTTCATCTTGTCCATGGTTCTCGTCGTCGCGAGCGCCAACGCTTTCAACTTCTTGGTCTTTTGGGAACTCATGACCCTGACGTCCTATTTTCTCGTGGTAGGCAAACAGGACAGGGCGGCGATCCGTGCCGGACTGGTCTACTTTGCGGTCGCCCACGCGGCGGCGGCCGCGCTGATCGTTGCCTTTGTCATCCTCTTTCTACTGTCATCCTCTTTCTACACGCGGGCAGCTTCGATTATGCTGCCTTCCGCCGTGCCGCGCTCTCACCGGCCACGCAGAGCCTGGTCTTTCTGCTTTGCTTCTTCGGGTTCGGGACCAAGGCCGGCGTTGTTCCGCTTCATTTCTGGTTGCCGCAAACCTATTCGGCTGCTCCTGCTACCGTAGCGGCCCTGATGTCGGCGAAGGTTGCCCTCTACGGCTTGATTCGGGTGGGGGTGGATGTCCTCGGGGCCTCCCAATGGTGGTGGGGCCTGATCGTCCTCGCCTTTGGAGCCGTCTCGGCGGTTCTCGGCATTCTGTACGCAACGAATGAACCGCATCTCAAGCGGAAGCTGGCGTATTCCAGTACCGAAAACGTGGGCATTATCCTCATGGGTGTCGGCGTAGGTATGCTGGGCATCGCCACCGGTCATCCCGTTCTGGGCGTGCTCGGTCTCTTGGCGGGAGTTTATCACCTGGTCAACCATGCCGTTTTCAAGGGCCTCCTTTTCCTCAGTACGGGCGCTGTCATCGCTCAACTTCGCACGGATCTCCTAGATGAAATGGGCGGGTTGGCCAAGCGAATGCCGTGGACCGGAATGGCGTTTCTGACGGGGGCGCTGGCCATTTCCGCCCTCCCCCCGCTTAACGGTTTTGTGAGCGAATGGTTCCTCTATCAATCGCTGTTCCTGGCGGGCACGAACGGCAACCTGACGGTAAAAGCGCTGTCACCCCTTTTCGCTGTGCTGTTGGCGATCACCGGAGCCCTCGCAGCGATGTGTTTCGTCAAAGCCTACGGCGTTGCGTTTGCCGGCCCTTCTCGCAGCGATCGCGCGCGGGAAGCCACGGAAGTGCCGGGGCCGATGCGGCTGGGAATGGCCGTTCTGGTGGCGGGCTGCCTTGTTCTCGGGCTGGGCGCTCCGGTTGTGGTTCCGTACCTGGGGCATGTTGCATCGGCGTTGCTGGGCGTCCCCCCTGTCCCGGTCCGTTCCGGCCTGCAGGTGTTCCCGGCCGATGGCGCACACGCCACCCTTTCCACGCCGCTTCTCTTCCTTTTCCTGGTCGGCATGTTGACCGTCCCGCTGCTTCTCGTTTGGGTGCATGGCGGGTTGAAGGCGGGGAGGCGGGTGGTTGCTGAACCGTGGGCGTGCGGGTACGCCTATTCTTCCCGGATGGCATACACGGCCACTGCCTTTGCCCAGCCGTTGCGCGTTTTGTTCCGACCCCTTTACAAGCTCCGGACTGCTCTGGCGAATCTGGCCGTTCGCATGGCCGCGTATTCCCATCAGGCCGCGGGGTTCATCGACCGGGCGGATTCGATGTGGGAACATGGGATTTATGGTCCCCTGGCACGGGGGACGCTTGCGCTGGGCAAGCGGGTGCAAAGGATTCAACAGGGGAACGTCCGCCTGTATTGCCTCTATCTCCTCATTACCCTGGTTGTCCTGTTGGTCACGACGGTCGGATAGGAGGAGAACGAGATGGCCGTAAGCACGTCGCTCCTC
>PKQU01000251.1 GCA_017577925.1 Bacillota bacterium | reverse complement strand
GGAAGCGCACCTCATCGCCCGGTTGTACCGATTGGGGTTCAATGGTCAGGGTCACCGCAATCGGCGAGGACGAGGCAGGCGGCTGCGCCGCGTTTTGGCAAGCACCAAGCAGCATGGCCATGCCGATGAGTCCCGCTGCCATGCCCAGAAACCTGTTCATGCGCATGGATATCCCTCCTTCTTCTCCGTTGAGGATCGGTCACGGCATGTCTCTCCTAGTATAGGACAAGCGCGTTTCCTTCCCAATGGCCCTTAGGAGCTATGCGGCAGTTGCGATGGGCCGGGCTTTTGTATCTCCCCGTTTGGTTAAAAAATTTTCATTCGTCTTAGATTCTAGACAAATCATCATCCCCCCTCTATCCCTCAAAAGAGCTAAGTTGTGACAAAAGATTGTCTTCGTATTTTAAACATCCTGCCCATTCCGGGTACTGGCCCTCATTAGAACCGGCTCACAAAAAATCCTGAAGCCCAAGGCTTCAGGTCACTTTGCTTCATCCCGATTCTGTTGTATCGCTCCGTTAAGCGTTCGCATCGGCCCCCATAAAAGCCCTCAGCTCGGTAGGGAAATGGAAGCCAAGACCCCGCCGAGGATCATCAGGATCAGCGCGACCCCCAGCTCCAGCCGCAACGCCCAAACAAGGAGGAATCCTGCCCCCTCTCCCGGTACCTCGCTCTTCGCGTCCACATGGGGAAGCACCCGAAAGCGGATCCCGGCGGCAAGCAGCAACGCGAGGGTGGCCAGCGCCAGCTTTCCGGTCAAAAGAAGGCCCTCGCGCGTGGTCCACAGGTCGCGCCACGCGGTCAGCCGCATCCACGCAAGCAGCAACCCCGTTCCCCACCCCACCACCAGCACAGGCAGTGTTACGGTGAAAAAGCGGCGCAGCGCAGGAACAAGCCGCGACACCGTCCCCCCGCTTGCGCGAACCTTGGCAGCGGAAACGGCAAGGACAGCCAATCCACCAATCCATGCCGCCCACGCAAACAGGTGCAGGGTGCGAACCAGTTTGGCCATCCATCCGTTCAACGGGGATCCGGGACCATCCAAGGCATGCGCGGTAATGGGAAACGTCAGCAACAACGCCACCAACAAACCGGCAAGGATCTGCTGGCGAAGGCGGGGAGCCAGGGAAAACTGTTCCAGCTGCCCCATTCCCCACAGCAACAGCGGTCGAAACCAGGCCGCAAAACCGATCGGCGTGGCGAACAGGACGGCGTGAACATTCAGCCAGAATTCAACGCCGAACCAACGACCCGCATTAAACCCCTGGGCCAAAAGGAAAACCCGAGTAAACCCGGAAAGGAGAAAGAACCCCGTTGCGGCACGGCGGACACGCCGCTGCACTTCTGGCGAAAACGTCCCCCGCTCCCGCAACGCCGGTTCCCGCGCCGCCGCCCAGGGCCCCACCCCCAGGATATACACCACCGCCAGCGCCACCAGCAGCTCGACAGGACGCAACCAGCCGTCCAGTTCTTTCAGGAAATCCAATAAGGGGCTGATTCCCGGAACGACACAGAAGATATAAGGATTCACTTGCTTCATCTCCCTTTTCCGACGGTTCCCGTCGGGAGCCTGTCCTTCTCCATCATGGCCAACTCCGCGGCATTTGCTGCACGTGGGATACCAGGTTTACGGCATCCACCCGCGCTCGTAGGCGTACCGCGCCAGCTGCACGCGGTTTTCGAGATGCAGTTTGTTGAGGATGTTTTTCAGGTGGTTTTTGACCGTGTACTCGGAGATGCCCAGTTCTTCGGCGATTTCTCGATTGGTCTTGCCCTGGGCCACCCGGTGCAGGATTTCTCGCTCCCGTTTGGACAACGGGCCGTCATCTGCCGGCGGGGCGGCACGCTGCTCCGTCAACTCGCGCAAGATGCACAGTGCCAGCTCCTTCGAAAGCGGCGCCTCATCGACGGCAACGGCCCGTAAATAGGTCACCCACATATCGGAAGGCAGATGCTTGATCAAGTAGCCTTGCGCTCCCCGCTTGATCGCCTCGAACAGGTGGGTGACCTCATCGGAAA
>PKQU01000068.1 GCA_017577925.1 Bacillota bacterium | reverse complement strand
TTGCCCGCCCTGGCCGACGATTCGGGCCTCGAGGTGGACGCCTTGGGCGGAGAGCCGGGCGTGTACTCAGCGCGCTATGCCGGCGAAGGGGCGAGTGACGCAGCCAACAACGCGAAGCTCCTTGCCGCGCTGGAGGGCGTGCCGGCGGAAAAGCGCACGGCGCGCTACCGCTGTGTGCTGGCCCTGGCTGTCCCCGGAATGGCCACCGTGACGGTGGAGGGCGTATGCGAGGGGCTGATTGCCGAACAGCCGCGCGGTACGGGGGGATTTGGGTACGACCCCCTCTTTTACCTTCCGGGCAGGGGCAAAACGATGGCCGAGCTGAGGCCGGAGGAAAAAAACGCCATCAGCCACCGTGGCCAGGCGCTGCGGCGGCTCAAAGCCCTGCTGGTTGAACGGGGGTGGTGCGATCATGCGGGCCTTGGTGCTAAGTGACACCCACGGGCTCACCCATGAGTTGCGGGAGGTGGCCGACTGGACGTCGTTTTCGGCCATCTTCCATTGCGGCGATTTCTGCTGCGAGCGGTCGGAGTTGCCCTTCACCCCAACATGGATCGTGCGCGGCAACTGCGATGCCGTGCGCGACGTGCCCGAGGAACAGGTGGGCGAGTGGGGCGGTGTGCGCATCCTCCTGACCCACGGCCACCGGTACCGGGTCAAAGAGACCCTGCTGCCCCTCAAATACCGCGCTCTGGAAGTTGGGGCCAACGTGGTCTTGTTTGGCCATTCACATGTCCCCGTGGCTACAATGGAAGACGGCGTCCTGCTGGTCAACCCCGGGAGCCTGGCCGCCCCGCGGAAATTTCCCCGTCCCACATATGCGGTGTTGGAGGTTGTGGGCAAAACGGTGCAGGTCATCTATTACGATGGAAAGGGAAAGGTTGTGGAGGAGCTGGGCGGCACGTTTCACCTTTCCCCCATGCCTTGAGGGATGTGCGGAAGGATGGTAAAATAACTACGGTAGCGCGCGGAGGAGCGCGCAAGACGCGTCCCAGTAGCTCAGCTGGATAGAGCAGCGGCCTTCTAAGCCGTCGGTCGGGGGTTCGAATCCCTCCTGGGACGCCATACATACCCCTGTTTGGACGGATGGTTTTGCAGGTTTCCTAGCCGGAAAACACCCCTCACTCTTCGCCGAGTGAGGGGTTTTTTCGTGGTCGGCCGGGGTGCGACATTCCGGGCAGGGGGTGCCGGTTGGAAAAATTTTTCGACAATCCTCGCGGCCCGGCGTTCCTGTGGATAACGTTTTCCACACTGTCAACAGGGCGATGTGGATGGCAATTGCGGGAAAAGGATGGTCCGTCGGCCAATTGTTCACGGGAAATGCACAGCTTCGTCCACACCGTTTGTGAATAACTCTTCAGCTTGAAGGAAGCACAGGGGCATGCTACCATAGGGGCACCGCAACCCACGCGAGCCGGCATGGGGGTGACGGGGATGCGCGATTTACCGGACGAGCTTTTGTTGGAGGCGTACCAGAAAGCCATCGAATTGCAACTGGACCTGCTGTTCATCCAGCTGCTGGGGGACGAAATCCGCCGACGTGGCCTACTTCTCTGAGCGGATCCGGCGCGCGAAGCCGTCTACTCCTCAAGTTCCCCCGGATGACGGGACGTGGCAATGCCGCTTTGGGAAACGGTGAGAGGCCAACGTCCCGTTTCTTGTTGGGGTTCCGATACGCGGCGTCGCTCGTTGGCCTCTCCTACGCTGGCGGTGGCCGCACCATCGGGAACCGTTTCATGTTATGCTAGAGATGTACTAGATGAACGTCACCCCGCTGGGGGCTTCCTCGTCGTCCTCGGCCTCCCCATGCGCCGCATGCCTGCGGGACGGCGAGCGGTCGTAGTGCAAAGCGAAGAAGAAACGGAGGAGAAACGGAGGGATCGTCATGGCTGTGGAAACTTCGCGGCCGGTCACGAGGACGGTGCTGGTGGCCGGCGACGTAGTCGTATTTTTGCTCTTTTCGGTGTGGGGACGTGCGAGCCACGGCATGTCGCTGGGGGTGCTCGACGTGCTCAAGACGGCGTTTCCCTTCCTTGTCGCCTGGCTGGTGGTGGGTGCGGCGTTGAAGGCGTTTCGGCTGGATACCGCCCGCACCGCGGCCGGGACGGTGAAGCGGGTGACGGGCATCTGGCTGGTGGCCGGTGTGGCCGGTTTGGCGTTGCGCGCCCTGTTGGTGGGCCATGCCATCATTCCTAGTTTCGCCATCGTGACGCTGATATCGGTCTGGGTGCTCCTTGTGGCCTGGAGGCTGGCATTCTGGTGGTTCTTCCTGCGTCCGGCGTGGCAGTAAAGACGGGTAGGCCGCACCGACGAAGCGAAACGGAGCGAGGACATGGATCGCGAACGGTTTAATCGGCCGTCCGACAATGTGGTGGTGCTGCCCGGAGCGGTGCGCCGGCTCCTGGAACAGGCGGTGCAGGCCGGGAAGCGGGGCGACGATGGGAAGGCGTGCGACTGCTTTCGGGAAGCGGCACGGCTGGATCCCCGGAACGCCCCCGCCCGGTTTGGGTATGCGCTGTCCCTGTTGAAACTGGGGCGGTACGAGGACGCGGCACGCGAAACGGAAGCCCTGCTCTTTGACGAGGTGGGGGATCCCTACGAGGCCTTGCGGTTGCATGTGGTGGCGCTGCTCCATCTCGGGCGGTACGAGGAAGCGATGCACCATCTCATGGCCGTGCTCGACGACGACAGCCTGTTGCCGACGGTGGCGCGGGAGTTTGAAGAACTGCTCCTGCTGTGTGCCGAGGCCGTGCAGGAAGCGCACAACGTCGGTTCACCGGCCAATGCGGGAGAGGCCCAGGTCGCGGCGCGCGTACGGGCGCGGGCGGAGGCCGATCCCGGATACCGCGAACGGTTGGCGTCCGACTTGTTTGCTGCCGACCGTGAGCGGCAGCTTGCCGCCTTAGAGCAGCTGAAGCACCTGGACGACGAGCCGACCACCGCGGTGATCATGCGCTTTTTGCGCTATGAGGCGGGGGATCCGGTTGTCAAAACCCTTGCCCTCTCGGTTCTCAAGGCGCGTGGTGAGCGCGGGATCGTGATGATCGAGAAATTTGGCAGATCGTGGTCTGTCGATATCGCGCAGGCGCCGACGGAATGGCACGATCTCGACGAATGCGACCGTGCGGTGTACGCGTGCTTAGCCGGACAGGGGTATCACGAGGATCCGGCTCTGGTGCGATTTGCTTACCACCTGTGGATGGAGTACCGCTTGGCCCTGTTCCCGCTCGCGCCCGCGCGCCGGAAGCCGGACGTGTGGGCGGCGGCGCTTCATGTTCTGACGGCCGGCTTCTTTTCGGGACGCGCGCGGCGCAAGGAGATCGCGAAGCGCTACGGCGTTTCGCCGCAGGCCGTTTCCCGCGCGTGCCGGGATCTGGACCGCGTGCTGGGCGCCGTCGGCGGAAATGGCTCGGTACATTGATCGGTACATTGATTGGCTGCGGAGGTTTTGTTTATAATAAGGTGGTTACAACCGACGCACTTTTCCGATGTGGGTGGGAAGTTGTTGAGGAGGGAACCAGGCATGAAGGCGACGTGGGAGAAAACCGAAAACAGCCGTGGCGTGCTGACCGTCGAGGTGGACGAGGCCCAGGTGGCCGCGGCGCTGGACAAGGCGTTTCGGAAAGTGGTGCGCAATGTGACCGTTCCCGGCTTCCGCAAGGGGAAGGTGCCGCGCCCGATCTTTGAAGCGCGTTTTGGTGTCGAGGTACTGTACCAAGATGCGGCGGACATCCTCCTGCGGGAGACCTATCCCGAAGCCGTTGAGCAGACGGGCATCGAGCCGGTGGCGCCACCGGACATCGACATCGAGCAAATCGGCAAGGGCAAGCCGTTCATCTACAAGGCCACGGTGGTGGTCAAGCCCGACGTGAAACTGGGCGAATACAAAGGCTTGGAGATTCCGGCCAAGTCCTTCGCCGTGACGGACGAAGACGTGGAAGCCCGGCTCAAGGAGCTTCAGGAGAAAAATGCCGTCCTGGAAGCGGTGGAAGACCGTGCGGCGGAAAACGGCGACGTCGTGACCATTGACTTTGAAGGCTTCCTGAACGGTGAGCCTTTCGAGGGTGGCAAGGCGGAAAAATACGTGGTGGAACTGGGTTCGGGCACGCTGATTGCCGGCTTCGAAGAGCAGGTGGTCGGCATGAAGCCGGGCGAAGAGAAGGAGATTGCCGTCACCTTCCCGGAGGACTACCACAACGCCGATCTGGCCGGGAAAAGCGCCACCTTCAAGGTGAAGCTCCACGAGGTGAAGCGTAAAAATCTGCCGGCCCTCGACGATGAGTTCGCCAAGGACGTCAGCGAGTTTGAAACCCTCGAGGAGCTGAAGGCCGACCTGCGCAAGCAGCTTGAGGAGAAAGCACGCAACGACGAAGAGCAGTACAAGCGCGACACGGTGGTCGAGAAAGCGGCGGAAAACGCCGAGGTGGAGATTCCGGACGTCATGATCGAGCGGGAAATCGACAACCTTGTGCGCGATTTCGACTTCCAGCTCCGCCTCATGGGCCTGACGTTGGACCGCTATTTGACGATGATGCGTTTAACGCCCGACAAATTGCGGGAACAATTCAAGGAGAACGCCACCAAGCGCGTGCGGGCCTACCTGGTTCTCGAGGCGATTGCCAAGGCCGAGAACATCACGGTGACCGACGACGACATCGAGAAGGAGATCGCGGCGATTGCCGAACGGTACGAGCAACCGGTGGAACAGGTGAAGAAGGTGTACGAGGATCCCAGCCGCCTCGAAACGCTTAAGGACGAGCTTTTGATCCGCAAGACCATCGATTTTCTGGTTGCAAACAGCCGTACTGTGGCATAAACTAGAAGAAACGCCCATGCACACAATTCAACAAGGCACGGTGGGTTCTCCAGCGTGCCTTGTTTTTCCCTCATCTGTGCAAAGGGGGGCAACGTGAACATGTACCTTGTACCGATGGTGATCGAGCAGACGAATCGCGGCGAGCGGGCATACGACATTTATTCCCGGCTGCTCAAGGACCGCATCATCTTCATCGGCACGCCGATCGACGACGACGTGGCCAACCTGGTGGTGGCGCAGTTGCTCTTTCTCGCGGCGGAAGATCCGGAGAAGGACATCCACCTGTACATAAACTCGCCCGGCGGTTCGGTGACTGCGGGGCTGGCGATATATGACACCATGCAGTACATAAAACCAGACGTGTCGACGATCTGCGTGGGCATGGCTGCGAGCATGGGTGCGCTCCTGCTTGCGGCCGGGGCCAAGGGCAAGCGGTTTGCGCTGCCGAACAGCGAGATCATGATCCACCAGCCGCTCGGCGGCGTGCGTGGTCAGGCCTCCGATATCAAGATCCACGCCGACTGGATCTTGAGGACCAAGGAGCGGTTGAACCGAATCCTGGCCGAACGGACCGGGCAGCCTCTGGAGAAGATCGAGCGGGATACCGACCGCGATCACTTCATGAGCGCAGAGGAGGCGAAGGAGTACGGGATCATCGACGCGGTCATCACCCCGCGATGAGCTTACGCAAGAGGTGAGAGAATGTTTAAATTTGGCGACGAAAAAGGCCAACTCAAGTGTTCCTTTTGCGGAAAAACCCAGGACCAGGTCCGCAAGTTGGTGGCCGGTCCTGGCGTCTATATTTGTGACGAGTGCATCGAACTGTGCACGGAAATCGTCGAGGAGGAGCTGGGCAACGAGGAAGAGCTGGAACTGACCGAGGTGCCCAAGCCCCACGAGATCCGCAAGTTCCTCGACGAGTACGTGATCGGCCAGGAGCACGCCAAGAAGACCCTCTCCGTCGCCGTGTACAACCACTACAAGCGCATCCACTCGGCGCAGAAGGTTGATGATGTGGAGCTGCAGAAGAGCAACATTTTGCTCATCGGCCCGACGGGGAGCGGGAAGACGCTCCTTGCGCAGACGCTGGCGCGCATCCTGAACGTGCCCTTTGCCATCGCCGACGCCACGTCCCTTACCGAGGCGGGGTACGTCGGTGAGGACGTGGAGAACATCCTCCTCAAGCTGATCCAGGCGGCCGACTACGATGTGGAGCGGGCAGAGAAGGGGATTATCTACATCGACGAGATCGACAAGATTGCCCGCAAGTCGGAAAACCCGTCGATCACGCGCGACGTTTCCGGCGAAGGCGTGCAGCAGGCCCTGCTCAAGATTCTCGAGGGGACCATCGCCAGCGTGCCGCCGCAGGGCGGGCGCAAGCACCCGCACCAGGAATTCATCCAGATCGACACGACGAACATCCTGTTTATCTGCGGCGGGGCTTTCGACGGTCTGGAGCAGATCATCAAGCGGCGCATCGGTAAGAAGGTGATCGGCTTCGGTGCCGACGTGGCCACGGGGGGCAAGGACTACTCTGAAGGCGAGATCCTGTCGATGGTCATGCCCGAAGATCTGCTCAAGTTTGGGCTGATTCCCGAATTCATCGGCCGTCTGCCGGTGGTGGCCACGCTTGAGCCCCTCGACGAAGATGCCCTCGTGCGCATTCTCACCGAGCCGCGTAACGCCCTGGTGAAGCAATACCAGAAGCTCCTGGAAATGGACGGCGTCGAGCTCGAGTTCACGCCGGAAGCGCTGCGGGCCATCGCCAAGGAGGCCATCAAGCGCAACACCGGCGCGCGCGGCCTGCGGGCCATTATCGAGAGCATCATGCTCGACGTGATGTACGAGACGCCTTCGCGCGACGATGTGGCCAAAGTGATCGTCCACGAGGAGACGGTGCTGCATCGCGTGCCGCCGCGTCTCGTTACCAAAGACGGTCGCATTCTCACCGACTTTGCGGCGAAAGAGGAGAGCGCCTGACCCCTTCCATCGGTGCCAACTCGTTCTCCGGCTGCCAGGGTAAACCTGGCAGCCGCTCGTTTAGGTGCCTTCCCTCCCGGCTATACTACTCCTAGCCTGCAGAGGGCGCCATTGCATACGCCGAGGAGGGAGCCCGATGGAATGGACGCTCGTCCTGATGATGATTCAGGTCTTTTTCGCCGTGGTCATCGGCTTGTACTTTTGGGGTCTCCTCAGAAACCAGCGCACCAGCCGTACCGCCGTCGACCGCGAGTCGCGCAAGGAAATGGAGCAGCTGCGTCGTCTGCGCGAGATTTCCCTGACCGAGCCTCTCGCCGAGAAGGCCCGGCCGCGTTCCTTTGACGAGATCGTCGGCCAGGAGGAGGGGCTCAAAGCGCTCAAAGCCGCCTTGTGCGGCCCCAATCCTCAGCACGTGATCATCTACGGCCCTCCGGGTGTGGGTAAGACGGCGGCGGCGCGCGTCGTGCTGGAGCTGGCCAAGCAGAACCCCCAGTCGCCCTTCCGTCCCGACGCCAAGTTTGTGGAGATCGACGCGACCACGGCCCGCTTTGACGAGCGCGGCATTGCCGATCCCCTCATCGGCTCGGTGCACGACCCGATTTACCAGGGGGCCGGTGCCCTGGGGGTGGCCGGGATTCCCCAGCCCAAGCCAGGAGCGGTAACGAAGGCCCACGGGGGCATCCTGTTCATCGACGAGATCGGCGAATTGCATCCCATTCAGATGAACAAACTGCTCAAGGTGCTCGAAGACCGGAAAGTTTTTTTGGAAAGCGCCTATTACAGTGAAGAGAACGAAAACATTCCCAAATACATCCATGACATCTTCCAAAACGGTCTCCCGGCCGACTTTCGCCTGGTCGGGGCGACCACCCGTTTGCCGGAGGAGATCCCCCCAGCCATCCGCTCCCGCTGCGTGGAGGTCTTTTTCCGCCCGCTCCGCCATGACGAAGTGGTGCGCATTGTGCGCGGGGCCCTTTCGCGCATCGACGTGGACGGCGAGGACGAGGCCGTGGACCTGATCGCCCGTTACGCGGCCAACGGGCGGGATGCGATTAACCTGCTCCAGATTGCCGCCGGTCTGGCCATTTCCGAGGGGCGGAACCGCATCACCCGCGCCGACGTGGAATGGGTGGTCCACATGAGCCAGCTGTCGCCGCGGCCGGAACGGAAAGTTCCCGACCGTCCGCTTGTCGGCGTCGCCAACGGCCTGGCCGTGTACGGTCCGAGCGCCGGTGCGCTGATGGAGGTGGAGGTGTCGTTGCTGGAGGCTGCGCGCAAAGGGCGTGGCGGGGTGACGCTCACCGGTGTGGTGGACGAGGAGGAGATCGGGGGCGGTTCGCGCGTTCTGCGGCGCAAGAGTCTGGTGCGGAGCTCGGTGGAGAACGTGCTGACCGTGCTGCGCAAACGGGGATTGCGTCCGCACGATTATGACCTTCACATCAACTTCCCCGGCGGCGTGCCCGTCGATGGTCCGTCAGCCGGCACCGCCATTCTGGTGGCGATCTATTCTGCCCTCACCGGGCGACCCGTCGACAACCTTGCCGCGATGACCGGCGAGGTGAGCATCCACGGCAAGGTGAAGCCGGTGGGCGGGATTGTGGCCAAGGTGGAAGCGGCGCGCCATGCCGGTGCCAAGCGCGTCTTTATTCCCCGGGAAAACTACCAGGCCCTGTTTGCCGAATGGCCGGACATCCAGGTGATCCCGGTGGATGCGGTAGATGAGGTGCTGGAACAGGTGTTTGGAGATTCGCCGGCACCCGAGCGGCCTGCTCCGGTGCGCGTGGCCGAACCCCTCCCGGCCGGCGCGGCGGCCTCGTTCTCCTGCGAGGTGGTTAGACAAACGAATCCGTCATGAGCTACAATGAAAGGCAGCGAAACGGAGGTGCGTGCCATGGGAACGAGGAAGGAGCCGCGCGTGTTGCCCTTGTTGCCGCTCCGGGGCATCCTGGTGTTCCCCACTATGGTCCTCCATCTCGACGTCGGGCGCGAAAAGTCGGTGCGGGCCCTTGAACGGTCGATGGTGGAGGACAATTTGATTGTGCTGGCCACCCAGGAAGAGATGCACATTGAAGCGCCCACGCCGGACGACATCTTCCGCATGGGCACGGTGGCGCACATCAAGCAGATGCTGAAGCTGCCCAACGGGACGATCCGGGTGCTCGTGGAAGGGCTGCGCCGGGCGCGGATTCTTTCCTACGAGCTTGAGGAGCCGTACTTCGCCGTGCGCGTCGAGGAAATCGAGGAACAGCGCGATGTGGAGGACAACGAGACGGAAGCGCTGATGCGCGCGGTGTTGAACCACTTTGAGCAGTACATTCGCCTGTCACGCAAGGTGTCGCCGGAGACGCTGACGGCGGTGATGGACATCGACGATCCGGGACGCCTGGCCGACGCCATCGCCTCCCACATGGCCCTCAAGATCCGCGACAAGCAGGCGATTCTGGAAACGATTGACGTCAAGGCCCGTCTGGAGAAGCTCCTGGAGATTCTCAACAACGAACGGGAAGTCCTCGAGCTTGAGCGCAAAATCGGCCTGCGCGTCAAGAAGCAGATGGAGCGGACGCAAAAGGAGTACTACCTCCGTGAGCAGATGAAGGCCATCCAGCGCGAGCTCGGCGAGCGTGAAGGACGGGCCGGCGAAATCGAGGAGCTGCGCGAGAAGCTGAAGACGTTCGAGGCGCCGCAGCATATCAAAGACAAGATCGAAAAGGAAATTGACCGGTTGGAGAAGATGCCGGCCACGTCGGCAGAGGGGGCCGTCATCCGCACGTACATCGACTGGCTGTTTGCTCTTCCGTGGACGCAGCGCACGGAAGACAACCTCGACCTGGCCCACGCCGAGAAGGTGCTCAATGAGGATCACTATGGCTTGGAAAAGGTGAAGGAGCGCATCCTCGAGTACCTGGCCGTGCAAAACCTCGTCGGCAAGCTGAAAGGGCCGATTCTCTGC